>CAYMBZ010000124.1:0-1509 GCA_964388835.1 uncultured Lachnospiraceae bacterium | reverse complement strand
TTACGTTGATATGTCCGTCTGGCTTTTTGTGGGAAAGCAGTACTACCGTCTCCACGTGCGTTGTCTGCGGAAACATGTCAACGGCTGTTACCTTATCGACCCGATAGCCGTTGGCAGTGAGGAATTTTGCGTCCCGTGCAAGAGTTGAGGGATTGCAAGAAACATAGACTATATGCTTGGGATGTGCCGATACTATTGCCGACAACGTTTTATCGTCGCTTCCTTTTCGCGGAGGGTCAAGGATAATTACATCAAAATATGCGTTGTTATCGAGAAGGTTAGGCACAATATCCTCTGCCGCAGCACAGTGAAATTCGACGTTTGAAATGCCGTTTGCCGCGGCATTTTTCTTTGCATCCGCAATTGCTTGAGGAATAATTTCAATGCCAATGACAGATTTTGCATACTGCGCAGCGGTAAGGGAAATTGTACCTATTCCGCAATATATATCCATAACGGAATCACAGGAATTGATTCCTGCAAGCTCTATGGCTGTTTTGTAAAGCTTTTCGGTTTGGTGGTGGTTTACCTGGAAAAAGCTGTGCGGAGATATTTCGTAGCATAATCCGCATAATCCGGCGTTAAGTTTATCCTTTCCGAAAATTGTTATATTTTTTTCTCCGAGAACCAGATTGGTACGTTTTTTGTTTACGTTAAGGATAATGCTTGAAATTTTGTCCGAAACCGAGGTGAGCGTGGCAATCAGCTCTTCTTTTTTTGGAAGAGTGTCCGCGTTTGCGGAAATAACCACCATATATTCATCTGCGGTGTTTCTTATAAAAACGCGCCTTATACATCCGCGGTGAGTTTTTTCGTCATATGCGGAAATATTATGCTTTTTCATGTATTCCGATACGGCTTTCATGATTTGCGGGTTTAAATCGCTCCCCAAAAGGCAATCCTTTAAAGGGATAACATCATGGCTTCTCTCACGGTAAAATCCCCACTTTCCGCCATTATCGACAGGGAAAATCATTTTGTTGCGGTAGCGAAACGGCTCGTCCGCTCCGATAATTTGTGGTTCGGAGTATATTCCGCCCAACCTTTCGAGTGCGTTTTTTACAATATTTCGTTTAAATTCAAGCTGAGATTTATATGACATGTTAAGAAGTTTACAACCGCCGCATGCGTGAAAAGCACCGCACGGTGGCATTACGCGCTCGCGTGAAGGGAGAATAATTTCGTCAAGACGGGCAAAACCGTAGCTTTTGTTGAGTTTGGTTACCGTAATTTTGATTTGTTCGCCCGGAAGCGCGCCATGTACAAACAGGGTGTATCCTTCTATTTTGACTATTGCGTTGCCATCGGAAGAAAGAGATTCTGCGGTGACGGTGTATTGGTTATTTATTTTAACGGGAATCATTAAAGCTTGCTCCTTTTGTGTTCTAAAACTTTATCGGCAAAGCATTGCCGATATTATTATACTGTATTTCGTCTTACATGGCAAGGGTTGTTAACAAAATATTCATAAAATATATTATATTTTTTAATTGACAAAACAAATAAAGG
>CAYMBZ010000123.1:0-1541 GCA_964388835.1 uncultured Lachnospiraceae bacterium | reverse complement strand
GTGCTTCGCATTTAAGTAAATCGTAATTTCCCGAAACATTATAATCGGTTAAATCATTTATGCTTTCTGGCAAATGCGGAATCCAAATATGATTAAGCGCCCAGCCCTTAAAATACTGTTTCAATTCAAACGGATTTTTTATTATTCCGGATAAAGTGTCGATATAATTATTCATTTTTTCTTTATCCTTGCCGTCAAAAACGCTTATCTTTGTGACCGATATATCAAACTGATAGGGAATCACATTAAAGAAAATATTTGATTTGTTTACATCAAGTATTGTGAAATATCCGTAATACCATGAATCATTGTTGTCGGTTTTGTTTGGGTTTCCGAAAAGGAAATTCCCCATACTGTATATAATAGGTTTACCGTTATAAGTTTCGTATCCTTGAGGACAATGGGTATGTCCGGCAATAACGGCGTCGGCACCCATATCACAAATAAATCTGTAACGGTCTTGAGTATCGGGTGATGGAAGCGGATTAAATTCATTACCGCCATGAAATACAACAATAACAAAGTCGGAAGTTTCTTTTTCGGCTTTGATTTTATTAATCAAAAGTCTCGGATTATATCCTGCCGAGCCTGTTTTATGTTCTTCGGCAATTCCGAATTCGTTTTCACATACCGATAATACCGAAACGGTAATACCGTCTTTGGATATTCTGACAGCCGAATATGCTTTGGAAATATCTGCACCCGCACCTGCGTATTTAATATTGTTTTCAGTAAGTAATTGTAAGGTGTTTTTAAGAGCCTCAGCACCGTAGTCGCCTATATGATTATTTGCAAGCGTGACAGCATATGTATTCATAGCTTTCAAAAATGAAATACCACTTTCGGGACAAATTAAATTCGGTCCTGCCTTTTTTATCGGCGTAAACTTTTTCTCATCACCCAAAGGACATTCCAAATTAGGTATCACAAAATCTGCACTTTGTGTATACGGCATAATATCCTTTAATATTTCAAGAGATTTGGCGTAATCAAGGGCATCTATTCCTCTGAAATTGATATCTCCCGTGAACAATAATTTCATAATGCGGATTCCTCCAATCTATCAAACTTGATTATCATTTTAAGCGTAACCTCCAAAGCTTGCAAAAATCCTTCAATGCTTATACATTCGTTGCTTTGATGTGCTCCGCCGTGACCTTGAGGGGTGTCTGCGGGAGCCCCCCCACTTTAACGTTGTGCCGATTTCGGCGGCACAGGGAAGTTTTCTTGCATACGTTCCGCCGGCATTTATGTTTGTCTGCGGATTTTTTTCTCCGGTAAAATCACCGTATGCTTCAAGACAGGCTTGTATATAATTATTGTTTTCGGAAATTATATAGCCTTTCTTTTCTTGTTCAAAATTAACGGCGCAGTTATGCTTTTCAAAGGGCGCATCAGGTTTTGCGTACCTCTCACTGACTCTCACTGACGGAATTTTTATAAGCTCCTTTAATATGTTTAATATTTCTTCCTTGTGTTCAATCATATAATTGTGTATCTTCTCTGCATATTCCATAGTCAATTCTCCTTTATTTTTTACT
>CAYMBZ010000122.1:0-1568 GCA_964388835.1 uncultured Lachnospiraceae bacterium | reverse complement strand
ATCTTGTAAGGGAAAATGCAGATATGAAGAGTCTTGCGAAAAGGTTCGCGGCGGGGAATCATTACGTTGTTTTTAAATAAAATTCCAAAGGGCATATTGTGAATATTCTGACAGAGGAGGAAATTGCGTATGAACTTTTGGGGTTAGGTGAAAAATTCCCCGATTTTGACCGGGGAATTTCAACATAAATTATATATGATATAAAAAATTATTTTAAAGAAAGTGCTATATGCAGCGGTATTCCGTCTTTGGTTTCGATATGTGGATGACCCAATATAAGAGGGCGGCAATAATCCAAAAATGCCGGAGTAACGTCATTTGCGGAAACTGAGATGAATTCATCCGGAACGGTTTTTTCAAGATTTGCAACATCCGCAACGTTATTTTCGGTAATGTCGATTGTGTAGTCTCCGCTACGTGTAAAGCCCATAACAATTCCGGTCTTTGCGTCATATGCCGCGGCAGCACCGGCTTTTCCTATGCGTATAGATTCGTTTAAATCGCAGAGTGAGGAGAAGTGAGCTCCGCATCTTTGTAGGACATTAAGCTCCACCGAGCGCGTTTTGATGCCGAATTCCGCTCTTAAAATGCCTTCAACAACCTTTGCCGAGCCGGATAATTGTGCATGCCCGAATTCGTCATGTCCCGGCAGGCAATCAAGATTGCTGTAGTATGTTCCGCTTTCGTTTTTAATCCCTTCTGAAACCGCTATTACCATATTGCGTACATCACAGTTGCGAACATCACTGATGAGCTTCTGTGCGGACAATGGTCTTTCGGGAAGATAAATAAGATGAGGCGCTGAGGTGGTCTCGCTCCTTGCAAGAGCCGATGCCGCCGTAAGCCATCCGGCGTTTCTTCCCATTATTTCCACAACTGTTATGGAACGGTCGGCGTAAACGGCACAATCACGCGCAATTTCGCTTACGGAGGTAGCGACGTATTTTGCCGCAGAACCGAAGCCGGGGGTGTGGTCTGTGCCCATAAGGTCGTTGTCAATGGTTTTTGGTACGCCGACAACGGAAACAGCCTTTCCGTGTTCCTTTGCATATCGGGAAAGTTTCCGAACGGTATCCATGGAATCATTTCCGCCTATATAAATAAACATTGTGATATCATTTTTTTCAAAATTTCTGAATATCTGTTCATATATCGAAAAATCTTCGGTAGGTTCCGGAAGTTTATATCTGCATGAGCCGAGATATGCAGAAGGTGTTGTTTTCAAAAGCTGAAGATTGTCCATATTGGCAAAGGTAACGTTTAAGTCGGTGAAGTTATTGTTTATAACACCGAGAATTCCGTTTACCGCACCGTAAATCTTTCTTCCTTTTTCAAATGCGCCCTCAATAACTCCGCAAAGAGTTGCGTTTATCGCCGCCGTAGGACCTCCAGATTGTGCTACAGCAAAATTTCCGTTCATCATTATGTAAATCCTCCATATAAATTCAATCGCTTTCAATTATATAATAAAAACCGAAAAAAGTCAATCATCCGAGGAAAAACAATAACTTTATTTTGTAGGTTTACAATAGATGTGTTACATTCCGGCATATTTTATTACGAGTAAA
>CAYMBZ010000121.1:0-1584 GCA_964388835.1 uncultured Lachnospiraceae bacterium | reverse complement strand
GCAGATAAAATATTACAAGAGCATACGCGAGATTGTTCACCGCGGGAAAATGTATCGTTTGGAATCGCCTTTTGAGGGCAAATACACCTCCTGGGAGTATGTGCACGGCGACCGAGCGGTTGTGTTTGCGTTTATAAAAAATGCATCGATAAATGTATGTGCGCGCCGTGTTCGTCTGCGCGGACTTGATGCAAATGCTCGTTACCGTATGGTTTCAACAGGCGAGGTGTATTCCGGCGGTGTGCTGATGAATCGGGGGATTTGCGTGAAGCAGACTACCGACTACCGCGCGGATATATTCGAATTTGAAAAGGTGAAGTAATCCTTTGAGTTGTTCTGCGGAAAAATGGAGAAATACCAAAGAAGGAGTAGCGAAAATGGAAAAATACGAGAAAATAATATACGATTATGCGGCGGGAAACTACAAAAAGATGTTTCGTGAGCCGGAGGGCAGGCTGAAGCACCGCTTTATCGTGCCCGGCAGTGTGTATTCAAACCATTTGTGGGATTGGGACAGCTGGCTAACGGATATTGCGTTGTCTGAAATCGACCTCGGAGAGGATATATCTGAATATGAAAAGGGATGTATCATCAATTTTCTTGAAAATGTTTCGGAAAAGGGTGAAATTCCGATAGTAATAACTCCGGATGGCTCAATGCCCGAGCCGGGTGAGGAAAAAACGAACATTCATAAGCCGAATCTTGCACAGCACGCACTTTTCGTGTGCGAGAAATATAAGGATTATGAGTGGATTGCACCATATTTTGGTGAACTTGAAAAATTCATCGGTTTTTACGAGAATAATTGCAAGCACGAGTCGGGATTGTATTTTTGGATAAATGATTCCGCCATAGGTGTTGACAATGACCCTTGTACGTTTTATCGCCCCGAGAAAAGCTCCGGCTCGATATTTTTAAATTGCTTTATGTATAAGGAACTTTTGGCAATGGCTAAAATTGCCGAGAATGTTTCAAAGCCAGATGAGGCGGAAAAATATACAAAGCTTGCCGCTGAGCTTTGCGGAGCTGTGCGGGAGCATTGCTATGATGAGCGAAACGGATTTTATTACAGCGTTGACTTGAACCTTTTACCGATTACGGACAACTGGCTTCATTCGGGTTGCCCTCGGCATTGGAATACACTTATCCAACGAATCGATGTGTGGTCGGGATTTTTGGCTATGTGGTCGGGAATTGCAACCCCCGAGCAGGCGGAGAGAATGGTTAAGGAAAATTACCGAAACGAAAAGACATTTAATGCAAAATACGGTGTACGCACGCTTTCCAAGCTGGAAAAGATGTATGCAATCATAAAATCAGGCAATCCGTCCTGTTGGCTGGGACCTATCTGGGGGATTTCAAATTATATGACCTTTGAGGGACTTTTAAAATACGGATATATTGACGATGCAAAAGAGCTTGCGCAAAAAACATTGGAGATGTTCGCAAAAGACATTGAAAAGTGCGGCGAAATGCACGAATATTATGATCCGGAAAGCGGAGAGGGCGTCAATAACCCTGGATTTCAGAACTGGAATCTGCTTGCAATCAAAATGGCAAGAGATACAAAAAAATATGTGTAAA
>CAYMBZ010000120.1:0-1595 GCA_964388835.1 uncultured Lachnospiraceae bacterium | reverse complement strand
TTGCAGCGGCAACGATTACCGAGAAGTCTTCGGATTTAAGCGATGCACCGCCGATTAAACCGCCGTCGATGTTTTCCATTGCAAGAAGTTCTGCGGCATTTTTTGCATTCATGCTTCCGCCGTATTGGATTGTTACTTCTTTTGCACAGTTGGGGCAGTAAAGTCCGGCATAAACCTTTCTGATTTCACCGCAAACTTCTTCAGCCTGCTCTGCTGTTGCTGTTTCGCCTGTTCCGATTGCCCAAATAGGCTCGTATGCGATTACAACTTTTTTAGCGTCCTCCGCTTCAATTCCCTCAAATGCCTTTGTAACTTGCTCTGTAATATGCTTCATTGTAACGCCGGCTTTTCTCTGCTCTAAGGATTCACCTACGCAAAGAATGGGGATAAGACCTTTTTCCAAAGCCTTTTTGATTTTCAAATTAACTGTTTCATCTGTCTCCGCAAAATACTCTCTTCTCTCGGAGTGACCGATGATTACATATTCAACACCAAGGTCTTTTAGCATATCTGCGCTAACCTCGCCGGTGAATGCTCCGCTGTCCTTAAAGTGTAGGTTTTCAGCACCGATTTTAACGTTTGTACCTTTAGCGGCTCTTACAGCTTCGCTTAAATTTACAAAAGGTGTACAGCAAACAACTTCGCAAGAAGCGTCTTTAACTTTTTCGGCAACCTCTTTAACGTAGTCATAAGTTTCCGACGGAAGCTTATTCATTTTCCAGTTACCTGCAATTATATATTTTCCCATTTTATTTTCCTCCGTTTTTTTGTATGTGTTTAAAGGATTAAAGAGCGTTAAATGCTTTTATCCATTCTCTTTTTATAAGCTCATGTCCCATATCTGTCGGGTGAACTCCGTCCGCAAGCCAATAGCCTTCGGGAGTGGTTTTTGCCGCCTCATCAAATTTATTCTGAAGAGGAATAAAAGACAAATTGTATTTCTCCGCAATAAGCTTTGTTTTTTCCGCACGAATAAGAGTTTCTTTCCTAAATTCATCGTAGTAATCACAGTTTCCCGAGCCTTTCAATGTGAAAGGTTCAAGAATCATTATTTTAACATCGGGAAGAGCTTCTTTAATTTCTTCTATAAGCATAGAATAGATTTTAAAGAACTTTTCTCCGTCAACGCCGTTTTTGTGACCGAACTCATGCCAAACGTCATTAATACCGATTAAGATACTCATAACATCGGGTTTTTGATTGATTATATCGGCTTTAATTCGTGCATAAACGTCAACTATGCGGTTGCCGCTTATACCTTTGTTTATAAAGCGGTATTTATTGGGGTTTTCAAAGCCGAGAAAAGCTCTTACAAGCTTTGGATAACCTCCGCCCAAATGGTCGTAGTTTTCATCGTAAGAACGTCCCGCATCAGTTATTGAGTCGCCTTGAAATAAAATCGTTTTCATATAAAATACCTCTTATTTGTCGTTTATAGCCGCAATTCCGGGAAGTTCTTTTCCTTCCAAAAATTCAAGTGAAGCACCGCCGCCTGTTGAAATGTGGCTCATTTTATCACCGAGACCTGCTTGGTTTACAGCCGCAACGCTGTCGCCGCCACCGATGATTGTTGTAGCGTCAAGAGTTGCCAAAAC
>CAYMBZ010000119.1:0-1599 GCA_964388835.1 uncultured Lachnospiraceae bacterium | reverse complement strand
GAATATAAAGCAGACAGGTATACCAAAATAATAGCTAAAGGAGATTGTAACATGTTCAGAGGAAAGGTTGTTATCATCGGAGCGGGCTGTGTAGGCTCGACATGTGCATACACGCTCATGCTCAGCGGTCTTTTTTCACAAATTGTGATTATCGATATCAATAAAGACAAAGCGGAGGGCGATGCACTCGATATCTCTCACGGAGTGTCCTTTGTAAAACCTGTACAGGTAACCTCCGGTGATTATTCCGATTGCCGTGATGCCGACATTGTAATCATAACCGCCGGAGTCAGTCAGCTTCCAGGCGAAACACGGCTCGCCCTCCTCCGCCGCAATATGGATACTATGCGAGAAATAACGGGCAATATCACAAAATTTGCGCCCGAGGACATTATCATTTTAATTGTAACAAATCCCGTGGACATTCTAACATATGCGGTTTATAAAATGTCCGCTCTTCCTAAAAATCAGGTTCTTGGTTCGGGAACCGTGCTTGACACCTCACGTTTAAAATATATGATAAGTCAAAAAACGGGCATTGATGCCAGAAGCTGTCACACCTACATTATCGGCGAACACGGTGACAGCGAAGTTGCGGCATGGAGCGTCACAAATATCGGTGGAATGTCCATGCACGAATTTTGCCGATATACAGGCAAATGCGATTTGCACGACCTCGATGAAATGTATAACGAGGTTAAAAACTCCGCCTACGAAATTATTAACAAAAAAGGTGCTACCTATTACGCAATTGCCGCCGCAGTAACGAAAATAGCAGAATGTATCGCAGGTGACGAAAATTCAATCTTGACCGTGTCGGGCGTTTTTGACGGTCAGTACGGAATTAAAGATGTCGCACTTTCCGTTCCGACAAAGGTTGGCGGTGAGGGCATAGAAAATATTCTAGAAGTTCCTTTTTCGAATGAGGAAATGAAAGGACTTCGAAATTCCGCCGAAACTCTCAAAAAAATGATAAAGGAATTGAATTTATGAAATCTCTCCGCACTCTTTTAATGGGAGCAGACCTCTTTTATAAAGGTCTGCTCCTCGACGGCTTAATATATCTTACAAACAAACATCTTGAACACAGAGCCACAAAAGGTAAGCTGTTATCCGACAAGATAAGTATTCTTTTTTCCCAAAAAATTTATAAATCAAAAAGAAAATGGCAGCTTCTCGAAAAAAATTACCGCAGATATTTAATGTAAAAATCAATGAATACCGAGGATTGACTTTTGACATGAAATGAAGTATAATTAAGACATACGAAATTTCAGAATAAATTACAAAGCAAATCAAGAGGTAAAATCATGAAAAAAACCATAAAATTGTTGTGTACGTTGCTGACATGTGCGGCATGCTGCGGCATACAGCACACAACCGAGGCTGTTGTCGAAAAAAGAGACGTTGTGGTGAGCATGCATGTTGACTCACCGACAATGAAAGTGAACGGAATTGAAGAAAGCATAGACGAAAGCGGCACATCACCACTTATAGTAAACGGCAGAACATTGGTTCCGATAAGAGCCGTTGCCGAAGCCTTTGACGGCATAGTTTTATGGAATGCCGACGAAAATGCCGTCACACTGACTATGGACC
>CAYMBZ010000118.1:0-1833 GCA_964388835.1 uncultured Lachnospiraceae bacterium | reverse complement strand
ATCGTCAATGTGCGAAAAATATGCGTTCATTGTATTATGGGAATGAATTTCCGCAACCAAAAGCCATTTATCCTCGTCCATATCAGGGAGTACGGCATCCACGCTGTCCTTTGAAACCTTTTGTTTCGGAATGACTGCATAATACCTTTCTTCCTCAAAAGACCAGTAAATATATGCAAGTGCTTCCAGCTCTTCGCTTTTTCCGACAAACGACTTGAAAAATGCGATAATATCCGAACAGATATTATACGGGATTTTCGGCAAAGCCGGGATAAACCCGGCTCGTACCTTTTGAAAATCAGTCACGTTTTCGGCAGGAGCAATAAATGTTCCTATTTTGTTGCTGCGAACCTCAAACACTCTGCCTTCCTTAGACGGAACAAATGATATAACCTTACCGCTGTTTTGCGCTTCCTCCACAGTAGGGAACAGTCCCTTATACTGTGCCATAACACCTTTTTTCTTTGATGTAACAATCGGTTTGATTATACATTCGATTTCTTTTTTCTCCGGCTCGCCCTTTGATTTTTTCGTTTTCTTGTTATCATCGGGCTTTTTGAGCATTTTCATAAAGTCCGCCGATTCCTCAATCTGCGTTTTTATGCTCGCAACAGTTGTTTTTTTCGGAGTCGCAACCTTTTTCACAATACTTCCGTAGGTTACTTTCCATTCCACGGTACCGCCCTCGTCAAGCTCCGGGAAGTCGTCGGATTTTTCAACACGAAGCTCTTCAAAGGTTTTTGATGTATCAACAATTTCTTCCTTTGCGTCGCCGTATTCAAAAATCGGCAGTTTTTGAATTAAGCCGTTTTTCTTAATTTCTGCCTGTTTTTCATCTTCCTGAGCCATAAGCTCCGACCATAAAGCCTGCGATTTATCGGTACTATCCGCAGCCTGTACCGGTTCCGAATTTGCGACTGTTTCATTTTTTGCCTCCTCAATAGTTTCCGCCGCCGGAGCAGGTGTATCTTCCTCTTTTTCCGTATCGGCGGCATTTTCTGTGTTTTCCTCGTTTTTTTCTTCCGGTTGGTTTGAATTTGCAAAGATTGCGTCGGCTTCTCCGTTATCTTCAAAAGGTGTAAAGCCAAAATCGCTTTCAACGCTCCCCAAATCCAAATTTCCGTCAAAAGTAAAGTCATTTTTGTTGTCATTTTCAAACATTTTGTTTTCCTCCTGAATTTTTGTTTTTAATTTGCGTTTTCCGTACTTAAAATTCCTTGAACTCACATCACCTCCAAAACCGCCGCTTGCCTTACGGCAGGGCTTATGGAATATCTATGTGAAAGCCTGTACTCCGAGGGAGTACGGCTGAGCTTTCTGCATACCTGTCCGCATACATCAACTCTTTCATCGGCTATTGTGTCGCCGAATGTAAACTCACCGTTTGCGATGGGGTAATCAAGACTCATAAATACGACATTTTGCCTTTCTCCGGTTTGCTTTTTGAAATAATCGTAAAGTGCCGACCGCATATGATATTCAGCAATGGTTCTAAAGGTGTATTTCTTTAAATCCTCTCGCTCATCATACTGCTGTACCGCTCTTAAAAATCTGAATATTACAATATCGTAATACTCGTCAAAGGGCAGATGCCGATACCTCAAAAAGCTTTCCAAAACGCTGTGGTTTTCTTCCGCAAATTTTCTTTGCCTCTCCGTTAATTTTGTGTCTTTCATTTGATGTTCTCCTCCTTAAATTTTGCGAAAACAAAAAACACATACAAATTCCCAAAAAGGCTTTTATATGTGTTTGTTTCCGCTTAAATTATTTTATTTTCCGTAAAAATGAAAAAAGGCAGGCTCAAGACATACCTATCCCAAAGGATAGAATTTT
>CAYMBZ010000117.1:0-1909 GCA_964388835.1 uncultured Lachnospiraceae bacterium | reverse complement strand
TCCACCGACCACGTATGAATTTGATACGTCAACGGTAAAGGATACCGTTTCAAGGGAGCTTGAAAAAAATATTGAGGAAGATATCAAACAGCGTATAAAACAGGAATATAAACTGGATATTGAGGTGGAAGCGGAAATTGAAACCGACTCGGAACATAATATAATGGGGGTAAAGGCAATTTGCGTAAAAACATGGAAAAACCCGCCAGGAATGACCGACAGACTTAAAGAAATTTATGGATGTGAGCAAGTTGAAATTAAATTTGAATGAATTTTTTAAAAAATATGCGAATAATAAAAACTTGTATATAATAGTTATAATTGGAGTTGTTTTTATGCTGATGTCCGGAAGCGGACAAAAGCGGGAGGACAGCATTAAAGCATATAATTATGACAGCTATTCCGATGAAGAGCGATTGGCAGATATTTTATCAAAAATTGACGGAGCGGGGAAAGTTTCCGTAATGATAACCTATTGCGGAACTACCAGCTATGATGTGGCATTTGAAAAGAAACAGAACAGTACCTCCTCCGAAAATCAGTCGGCACGGAGCGAAGAAAGTTCCGTAATAACCTCAAACGGCTCACCGCTTGTCAAGGGAGAGGTATATCCAAAAGCGAAAGGAGTTGTTATAATTGCCGAAGGGGCAGGCAGTATAGCGGTGAAGAAAAATATAACCGATGCCGCCACAGCCGCACTCGACATAGCATCATACAAAATATGCGTTTTAGAAGGAAAGGAAGGGAATTGAAAATTATGATGGTTCTTAAAAAGAAGGAAATTGTGGCAGCGGCACTGGTGGTTTTGATTGGCGTCGCAGGGTATTTGAATTGGTCGTATCAGGACACAATACATGTGACAGACGGTGGAAGATATTTGGAAGATGCAAAAAAGCTTGGTGAGGCGGAATATGTTTCGAGTGAGAAAACAGATGTAATCTATACCGAAACGGCAGAAAGCGGAGAAAAAGAAGCAAGTGTAGCCGAACTGGAGGTTGAAGAAACTTCTGCCGCACCGACAGAATATTTTACCGAGGCAAAAATGTCAAAAGATAATTCGCGTTCAAAAGCTCTGGAGATATTAAATCAGACCGCAACAAATGAAAGTTTTGATAATGAAGTCAGAAAGCAGGCACAGAATAAAATTGTTTCAATTGCGGAAAATACAGAAAAGGAAACTATTATCGAAAATGTGGCACGTGCAAAGGGATATAAGGATATATCGGTGTATATCGACGGTGACAGCGTTGAAATTATTGTTAAGAAAAATGATTTTTCCGGAAATGATGTTAAGACAATTAAGGAAATTGTCACCTCCGAACTTAATACATCTGCCAAAAATATTAAAATTATTGAATCAAAATAGTTGCAAACATACAAAATATTTGATATAATGAGCTAAAGAGGATTTTTAACCGCTTAAGAAAGGAACGTGAAAAGCATGAACGAAAATAAAGATATAATAGATGAAATCACTTTGGAAGAAAATACGGGAAAAGTAAATATTTCCGATGATGTTGTTGCCGCAATAGCGGGAATTGCCGCAGGCGAAATTGATGGTGTCGCAGGAATGTCAGGCGGAGTTGTAGGCGGTATAGCCGAAAAGCTCGGTGCAAAAAAGAGTCCGCAAAAGGGTGTTAAGGTTTCGGTTACAGAGGACGGAGCGGTAATTGACCTTTTGATTGTGGTCGACTTCGGTGTGCGTATACCGGAGCTTGCATGGGAAGTCCAGGAAAATGTAAAAAACAGTGTGGAAACCATGACGGGCATAAATGTTTTGAGTGTTAATGTACGCATTGAGGGAGTTCGGTTTGAAAAGGAGAAAAAATCCGCACAAACCGTTAAAGAAGAAACTGCGGAGGCTACTCAGGAAGAAAGTATGCAAAGCGATGTCGAATAAGAATAATGC
>CAYMBZ010000116.1:0-1963 GCA_964388835.1 uncultured Lachnospiraceae bacterium | reverse complement strand
ACGCCACCCGCAAGCTTTGCAAGTCTTTCCTGCAATTTTTCCTTGTCGAATTCGGAAGTGGTATTTTCAATTTCGTTTCTGATTTGCACAACTCTGTCCGCAATTGCGTTCTTGTCACCCATGCCGTCAACGATAATTGTATTTTCTTTCTGAATCTTAACCTGCTTTGCGCGTCCGAGCTGTGAAACCTGTGTATCTTTAAGCTCAAGACCCAGTTCCTCGGAGATAACCTGACCGCCTGTCAAAATTGCGATATCCTGAAGCATTGCCTTTCTTCTGTCTCCAAATCCCGGAGCCTTTACCGGAACGCATACAAACGTACCTCTCAGCTTATTTAAAATAAGTGTTGTAAGAGCCTCGCCCTCAACATCCTCGGCAATAATCACAAGCTTCTTGCCCATCTGAACAATCTGCTCCAAAAGCGGAAGAATTTCCTGAATATTTGAAATCTTCTTGTCTGTTATAAGTATATATGCATCATCCAAAACAGCTTCCATTTTGTCGGTATCGGTTACCATATAAGGCGAAATATATCCTCTGTCAAACTGCATACCCTCAACGATATCGGAATATGTTTCGGCTGTTTTTGACTCTTCAACGGTAATTACACCGTCTGCGGTAACCTTTTCCATTGCTTCCGCAATCAATTCACCGATTTCGTCATTTGCTGCGGAAACTGCCGCAACTCTTGCGATATCAGCCTTTCCGTTTACCTTTTGTGCATTTGCCAAAAGTTCGGCAACAGCTTTATCTACCGCTTTTTGGATACCCTTTCTTACAATCATCGGGTTTGCACCTGCGGTTACGTTTTTCGTACCCTCTCTTACAAGAGCCTGTGCCAGCAATGTAGCGGTTGTTGTACCGTCACCCGCTATATCGTTTGTTTTGGTTGCAACTTCTTTCACCAGCTGTGCGCCCATATTTTCAAAAGCATCATCAAGCTCAATCTCCTTTGCAATCGTAACACCGTCGTTTGTAATTATCGGTGCGCCGAATTTTTTGTCCAAAACAACATTTCTGCCCTTAGGTCCCAATGTAATTTTTACGGTATCGGCAAGTTGGTCGATGCCGCGCTCAAGAGCGTGTCTTGCTTCTTCTCCGAATAAAATTTGCTTTGCCATTTAAAATCCCTCCAATTATTCAACTATAGCCAGAACATCCGACTGTCTTACTATTGTATATTCCTGTCCGTCAAGCTTTACCTCTGTTCCGGAATATTTGGAAATCAGAACTTTATCCCCAACCTTAAGCTCCATTTTAACCTCTTTTCCGTCAACTATTCCGCCCGGACCTGCCGCAACTATTTCCGCCACCTGCGGCTTTTCTTTTGAAGCTCCCGCTAAGATGATACCGCCTTTTGTGGTTTCCTCTGCTTCGAGCATTTTAATAACAACTCTGTCTGCCAATGGTTTAATATTCATAAAGCATGCCTCCTTAACTAATTGTTAGCACTCACCTTGTTTGATTGCTAATAATTATATTATAGTCTTATTTTGCCGATTTTCAATTCCGAATTGTGAGATATATTTTAATTTACGCCTATTTTTCTTTATTTTTCTTTAATTTGTTTTAATTTACATGCAAATTCACTAATTTATAAAATTTTCCAGTATTTCAAACGCACTTTCTTTTGTGGACGCGGAAATTCCGCGTGTAAGCTCCGCAATATCTTCCGCAGGATAATATGAAATGTCCAGCTCTATGCTTTTTACGGTGCGCCTACCCTCCCCCGTCATTTCGTACAGCGTTACCGTATTTCCCTCAAGCCGTATCATATACGGTACCTCCGCCTCAGCTGTACTTTGCGTCTCTTCCGTTTTTTCCGCGTGAGGGCTTTGCGAAATAACCTCTCGCTTTTCTTCTTTGGAATTATCCTTTTCGGATTTTCCTCCGCATGCCGCAAGTGCCGCGCCGTAAACAACGCATGCCGCCGATATAATTAATATATAATGTATTTTTTTCA
>CAYMBZ010000115.1:0-1981 GCA_964388835.1 uncultured Lachnospiraceae bacterium | reverse complement strand
AGGTATCATCAGGTTACCTACATAGCTGTAGGTATCATAAATTGACACACACGTGCGTTACGGCGCCTATCAACCTGCCGTTTTGCAAAATCGGACTTCCGCTCATTCCCTGCACTATGCCGCCGGTTTTTTGCAAAAGGCTTTCGTCCGTCACCTTAATTACAAAGCTTTTACCTGTCTCATTCGCCGCTCTTGATATTTTTGTAATTTCGACCTTGTATACCGCGGGTCCGTTTCCGTCAACATCACATAAAATCTGCGCCATGCCCTCTTTGGTCTGAAAGCGCGAGGCAACTTCCACAGCTTTTTTATTCGGAACAAATTCGGCTTTTCCGAAAATTCCGTAATTGCAATTGGTTGTGATATCGCCTATGCTCCCTCCGTAAAAATCGCCTATCAGTTCACCCGGTGCTCCGCTTTTTCCGCGCTGCGCGCTTCGTATTCGGCATCCTCCGATGAAGCCTTTTTGTGCGGCTATAAGCTCCTTTGTGTCACTGTCACAAATTCCGTGCCCGAGCGCCGCAAAGGTTGAATTTTCCGGATTGTAAAATGTCAGCGTTCCGATTCCTGCTGCGGAATCTCGTACCCACAGACCTATCTTCCTACTCCCTCTTTCCTTTGAATAAACGGTTTCAACATCAATATTTAAAATATCATCCCCGCGTACAACCCGCAAATTTACCGCCTTATCTGACGCATTTATCAGTTTTGCAAACTCTTCTGTGCTTTTTACCGCACAGCCGCCCGCTTCCACTATTCTGTCGCCTACCTTTATACCCGCTTTTTTTGCCGGTTCAAGTTTTCTGCCGTATTCATCCGAAACATCGCCCATTCCAACAACAATAATTCCGTCGGCATATACCCTGACACCGATGCTTTCGCCCGACGGAATTACATATGATACCGGCATGACCGATACGCTCACCGTTTTAATGGGTATAAAATTGAACAGCTTTGCACAACAGCTGTAATTTCCTGTTTTTTCGGTCTCTGCCGATACCGTAATCCCGCCGTTAAAATTGAGCCGCTGACCTTGCATAACTGTTATTTTCTCGGGAATTGCGGCATATGCGGTTAAAAATCCTATTATGGGTAATACTATCAATACCCTGTCTCTTATTTTTTTAAATTTTTTATTCAGCTTTTATCACCTCGCAAAATCGAAATTACACTATTAACTTAACCCTTATCCGATTTTAAATACTGTAAAAGAAATTGTAAAAATGGCTGAAGTTTCAAAAATTTATAGCATTTTCTCTTAATTTGTGATATACTGTAATCAGTTTTGGATTTTATGGAGGAAATCATGGTAGATTTAAGTACATTGAATGATATGCAGCAGAAAGCGGTTCTGCAAACCGAAGGTCCTGTTCTTATTTTGGCAGGTGCCGGAAGCGGAAAAACAACCGTTTTGGTAAATCGTATAGCATATATAATAGAAACAAAAAATGTCCGCCCGTATAATATCATGGCAATCACCTTTACCAACAAGGCGGCAAACGAAATGAAAGAGCGTGTTTCCCGCGTGATAGGCGACTTGTCACGCGATATGTGGCTCTGTACATTCCACTCTGCCTGTGTGCGTATTCTGCGCAGTCATATACAGCTTTTGGGATTCAATTCCGATTTTGTCATATATGACACGGCGGATACAAAAACCGTTTTAAAGGAATGCTACAAGGAGCTTGACATCGATGAAAAAAACTATCCCTTGCGGGCGGCGGCATCGGTTATTTCAAAGGCAAAGGATAATCTGCAAACGGCGGAAATGTTTACGGCGGTAAATCAAGGAGATTTCCGTATGACAAAATACGGAGAGATTTATGCTCTTTACCAAAAAAAGCTGAAAGCAAACAATGCGGTTGATTTTGACGATATTCTTTTTCTTGCAGTAACCGTTTTATCCAATCATCCCGAGGTGCTTGAAAAATATCAAGAACGTTTCAAATACATACTGGTGGATGAGTATCAGGACACCAAC
>CAYMBZ010000114.1:0-2102 GCA_964388835.1 uncultured Lachnospiraceae bacterium | reverse complement strand
AAAATTCTATCCTTTGGGATAGGTATGTCTTGAGCCTGCCTTTTTTCATTTTTACTAAAAAACAAAATAATTTAAGCGGAAGCAAACACATATAAAAGCCTTTTGGAATTTGTATGTGTTTTTCTTTTTGCAAAAATTCAAGGAGGCGGTTATCAAAAAGGGATTTTTGACAATAAAAAAAATTTAAGGAGGTCGATATTTTGAAGGAAGGAGAATTGTTTTATGATGGGTGTGGTTAATTATGCGTGAGCTGGCTGAGCTGTCCCCCATAAGCTACTATGACGCCAAAAACACAGTACAGCTTGATTGTTATGCGGATACATTCGTATATCACAAGGCAAGCGGAAGTGTACGGAATTTAGTTGCAATGCGGTTCGGAGGTTATCCCGAACAAGTCAGAGCGATGACTGACGTACTGCGAAGCGGTGCGGGGCTTGAAACTACGATTGAGGGACACAAAATCATTTTAATAGCGTCGCACGAGGCATACAAAAGAAGCGTTACTCACGACGGCATTTATGCCGAGGGGACAATGCTTGCACTTGACGATGAAAACAGCGAAATGACCGACGATGAACAGCTGGAGGTTGATAACCCCAATCAAAAGCGGAAAATGTATATTTTCTGTGATGAGGGCGATACCGATTCGCTGTATGCGGAGCTGGACAAAAAGACGGCAATTCCGCTTATTCCCGAATTTAAGGAATATATTCTGGCGGAATGCTTTAAGAAAAAAATATTGATTCCGCTTGAGGTGCTGTCAGTAAGTGTGCGTTTTGACGCATATATGCTTGAGGTCAGAAACGACGAAAAAGAAATTGAGCAGATTGTAAACGAAGGTCTTAAAACCGGAAAAGACGGACTCAGCAGTACATTAAACGATGCTGTGACGGAAGCTAAAAATCTGTTGAATATAAAACATATTCTCTGTGCGTTAAAAAGCGGTAATCCGAAAATCAATACCGACGGGAAAATTCCCGACAGCCATATTGTGTTTTTGGATGAGATTTTTAAGGCGAATGACGGAATACTTAACTCTCTGCTTACGGCGGTTAATGAAAAGGTATATACAAACGAGGGACAGACTGTTGATATTCCCGTAATATCCTTTTTCTCCGCATCAAACGAAATACCGAATTTCAATGACAGTACGCAGGCAATATTAAAGCCCTTGTATGACCGATTTGAGTTAAAGGTTTTGACAGAGTATGTTAAGGAAAAGGACAACAGAATGAAGGTGCTGAAAAATAAGCAGGACAAAAAAACAGCCACTTCCTCCTCCGCTATCACTCTTGATGAGCTTATCAAAATGCAGAGTGAGGCGGAAAAGGTGAAAGTGCCGGAGGAAATTAACGAGCTTATGGATAATGTTTTGTGCGAGCTTCGCAAAAACAATATTCACGTATCGGACAGAAAATATTTCGGTTTTACCCCGATAGTGCGTGCAAAAGCGTATTTGAGCGGAAACGCCGAAGTAAAGCCACAGGATTTGCTCATTTTGAAAAACTATTTTTGGAATGAGCCGTCACAAATTCCGACGGTCGGAAATATACTGACCAATATTTGTGAAAATCCTATCGGTGCAAAAACGGCAGAGCTTGTCGAAATGGCTCGTGAGAGCTTTTCGGAGCTTTCGGACTTTGTGAGAGGAAAGGACAGAACAGATGCGGATACGGAGCTTAAAATAATCAAGCTGTATTCAAAATCGGTTAAGGAACTGATACGTATTTATGCCGAGCTGTCCGATTTAAAAAATGAAGATTTAAGCGAGGCGGATTATAAAGCGGTTGAAAAAGCGTCACGGGACGTTGACGAATTAAATTCTCTTGCGGACGATATAGCAAAAACAACGCATATTCCGTTAGCAGAGAAAATGAGATTAAATGTATAAAATGAGGAGGAAAAAATTATGGCAGTAAATAATGTTGTTTTGGTGGGCAGACTTGCCAAAGATGTAAATGTAGAGGAAATAGGCGACGGAGTGAAAAAGGCGAAATTTACGCTTGCGGTTGACAGACAATACAAACGCAAGAATGCGGATAAGCCGGATACGGATTTTATTAAAATAAGCGTAGTACGAGGCGGTGCGGATTTTGCCGAGA
>CAYMBZ010000113.1:0-2130 GCA_964388835.1 uncultured Lachnospiraceae bacterium | reverse complement strand
ACCGGTACACATTCAACCGTTCCCGTTCCGTCCATAACCTGCTCGTTTGTGTGTATATTTGCCCCGCACATAGCCGCAATCTGATCATGTGCTCCGCTTACTATCATCGTCTTATCCGAAAGTCCCAGCTCGCATGCAAGCGCCGATTTGATTTTTCCCGCCACTGTTCCTGTAGGAACAGGAATTGACAGCATTTCCTCATCAATCCCGACAAATTCCAAAAGCTGTTTGTCCCAGCACTTATTTTCCGCATCAAAACACAAAGTTCGCGCGGCAAGCGAATAATCTATTTGCCGCTTACCGCACAGCATATACACTATATAATCCTGCATAAGTAGAATATACTTCGCTTTTTTGAAGCTGTCCGGCATATTTTCCTTTATCCACATTATTTTCGGTAATGAGTACATTTCATGCACTTTTGCTCCTGTTTTAAACGCCGTATTCTCCGCGCCGAAAGCTTGTATAATCCGCATGCACTCTTTCTGCCCCCTCGGGTCGGTATAAAGCATGGATGGCGCACAGGGCTCGTCCTCCCTATCCAGCATGGTAAAGGTTTCGCCGAAGCTCGTTACCGCAATTGCCGAAATATCCTCATCCGCCGCAGTTTTTATAACCTGCTTTACCGCTTCCCAAATCACACCCACATCAATTTCATGCAAACCGCTTTTTCTGGAAACATCATATTCCTTATATGCATCGCGTACAAAACAACCCTTTTCATCATACAGCGTGATTTTACATCCGCTTGTTCCTATATCAATTCCGCCAAACTTCATAATTACTCCTCAATGCTTACAACATCATATCCCAAATAATATCGGAACGCTTCCTCCAAAATTGCCTTCACATGGCCGTTTGCAACGGTTGTGTGATGTTTGAAACCACCTCTTGCAAGCCTTATCAGCTTATTTTGAAGTCCGTTAATTTTGGCAACTCCGCCGCAACCAAAGAATTCCTTTTCAATATTATCATCGGTGAATTCACCCTCGCTGAAGTAAATTGTTATTTTTCCGTCCTCGGTTTTGCAGTTTGAGAAGGTCATCGGGAACGCGGCAATTCTGCCCTCGTTTGTTCCCCATCCACTTCCCGGGTCGCACTTATCAAACATCTTATGCGAGGTAACCGTTCCTTTTCCCGCCATAAGCTTCTGCGCCGTTGAGCCGCAATGGAACAATATAACCTTATCGGGGTCATCGCCGTAATTGTTGTTCCAATCAAGGCAAGCCGCAGGTCCCTCTGTTGCCAGAGCCAGTGCGCGCATCGTGATTGCCGAGCACATATCTATTTCACAGGATGCGGTTATTCCTCTGTCATTAAGCTCCGAAATCAGTACGCATGGACAAACTCTCAAATAGGTTTCCATTTCGTTCCAACATCTGAGTGCAATTGCATCAAGGTGATAGGTCTCAATATACTCATCAATAACAACGCTGATTTTTGCCAGCATATTTTTTTTATCTTCCGGAACATTGCTAAAGTCCGAATAATTTTCAAGTACAGCTTTTTTTGCCGTAACCTTTTCATCATCGTCCGCCTTTGCTCTCACAAACTCGAACAGTTCGGACAAATCAAAGCTTTCCACATTTATTCCATGACGTTGCATGGTTACTTCATCAAAGCGAACAGTCTTAAATGCGGTTGTTCTCGCTCCGATACATCCTATCGTAAAGCGTTTCATTCCGTTTACAACGCGGCAAACTCCCGCAAAGTCATGAAGATTCTGTGCAAATTCCGCGGAAAGCGGATGAACCACATGCGGTGTCATAACGGTATACGGCACCTTGTACTGCTCAAAAACATCGGTTACCGAAAATTTTCCGCAGTACGCATCACGCCTGTGCGCAAAATCCATTTTTCCGATTTCATCGGGATATGCCTGCATAAGAATCGGCACACCCGCATCCTGTAAAGCGGCAATCGCTCCGTTTTCGTCCACAAATATCGGCATACATAAAATTACACCGTCATACTCGCCCTCATGCGACTTCAGCCATTTTGCGTAAAGTCTGCCCTCGTCGCGAGTTTCAACGGCACCGTAGCGCGTTGCATCCTTGTCCATGATCAGATATTCATATCCCGCATCTGTAACGGCTTTAACCATATCCTCACGAGCTCCCTCAATAAGCT
>CAYMBZ010000112.1:0-2239 GCA_964388835.1 uncultured Lachnospiraceae bacterium | reverse complement strand
GTTATAACCTCATCAAACATCGGTAAAAGTCCGCAATGATCAACATCGGCGTGAGTTACAAATATTGTCTTTTTTATATTTTCAAAATCCGGAATAAGCCTATTTAATATATCTTTCATCTCATCGCGATAGCAAGCGTACCCGCTGTCAACAAAAAGCAGTTTTCCGCGGCTTTTTACAATAATCGTATTACTTCCGCAGGGCGGTTCGATAAGCGTTATTTCCGTATTTTGCGTAACTTTGTGCGTACTTATCCTCGGGGAAAAATTTTCACCCCTTGATGCGGATAAAAGCTCCGCAAATTTACTGATACTGTCAAATGTGCGGTACGGTGATAATCCTCTGCCGTCAAGGGTCTGCATAGCAAGATTAGTATTTACCAAAAGCGCATCCTTGTATTCCTCCGACAATTCCATCATACGAGAAATTCCCGTAACATACGAATTATAAAAAATGCTGTTGTCAAAAATCTTTTCCGAGCTGTTGTAATCTATAACTCTTACCTTGCAGATTTTTTCAGCCTCTTTCAAAAAGCTTGCAATTTTGTCGGAATCATCAACATAAAGCCCCATTTTGAAATACTGATAGTCCGTACCGTTTTCCTGTGAACTTATATATGAAATGTTGAAATTAAATTCATTTATAAGCCGCAAAATATCCGTAACACTGCCAGGGACATCCTTAAGCCGAAATTCAATCAAAACTATACTCGTTTTGTCGGTATCATTTTGCAGATATCCGATTTTTTCAAGCTCAGTATCGGCTTTTTTCAGTTGTTCTGCGGTTCCCTCCGCGTCAATAAATAAGGTGTGCGAGTCGACGGCTTTATTGTAACTTACACGCGTAATGTTAATTCCCAAAGCCGAAAAGCAATTGCTCGCCTTTAAAAACGCGCCGATGTGATTCGGCATCGATGTTACATAGGTCTTTTTCATTATTTCCCCCAAAATATTAAAGCATAACAATTTTTATTGTGATATTAACATAAATTCCCGCAAAAGTCAATGAATTAAAACGTGATATATGAATTTCAACTCTTTTAGCTACTTAAACATCCGGACATATTACCTTTTTTGACAAAAAACCAAAAAATTCCAAAAACAAATTTACATAAAACCCCTTTTAGCGCAAACAATAAATTTATGAAATCAAAGAAAAAAAGGAGATTTATAATATGAAAGCAACAGGAATTGTACGTCGAATCGATGACCTCGGCAGGGTTGTTATTCCCAAAGAAATACGCCGCACAATGCGTATACGCGAGGGGGACCCGCTTGAAATATTCACAGAGCGTGACGGTGAAGTGATTTTTAAAAAATATTCACCCATCGGCGAGCTGGGAGAATTTGCGATAACCTACGCGGAAACGCTAAACAAAACAGCGGGAATACCGACACTTATAACCGACCGCGACAACATAATCGCTGTTTCGGGGGTCTCAAAAAAAGAGCTTCTCGAAAAACGTGTCAGCACCGACATAGAAAATTTAATGACTGAAAAGGAATCCTTTAAATCTCAAGGATTTGACCAGGGGCTATCCGTTGCGGATGGCAATGACGAATATAATGCAGGTGTTGTGGTTCCGATAGTCTCGGAGGGGGACACAATAGGCTCGGTGATTTTTATAATGAAAGAAAGCCGCGACCCTACCGAAACGGAAGTCAAGCTTGCAGAAGCCGCTGCAAATTTTCTCGGCAAACACATGGAGGGATAGTGATTTTTCGCGAACGTTTAAGGATACAAAAAATGGTTTTGTCGAAAAATTCTACCGCTTTTGTATAAGTGAAAACCGTAACACTCTTTTTAGGGGGGCAGAAAATGACAAACAGATTTTCTGTCCCTCATTGCGTTATATTACAAGTCGACAGCATTCTGCAGCATGTTTGTTTTTACTCTATCATCCCTCTGTTTTTTGTGCAAATAAAGCTAAAATCGACAGGGGCGTATCGAGAGGATGATATATAATGTGTGAAAAACAATTACCTAACGATACAGCATCCGGAGCAAATGGTTCAAGGGCACGTGCGGTTGTTCATTATGCTTTTGATTTGTGCTGTCGGGAACATAGAGAAGAAACCGGGATTGATTTTGGCGTGGAATAATCTGAACGAAACAATGCCGATATGCGAGACTGAAATTTTTGAATAATCTTAATCTCCGGTATATCCCAAATTTTGTGTAAACTCCAATCTGTCCGCAAAAAATATCTCAAGCTGCGAATGGATTTGTCCCCAATCAC
>CAYMBZ010000111.1:0-2291 GCA_964388835.1 uncultured Lachnospiraceae bacterium | reverse complement strand
TAACTAAGGTGCACGCGAGGGAAGTTTTGGATTCGAGAGGAAATCCGACACTTGAAGCTGAGGTATACACTTCTTCGGGAGATATGGGAAGAGCGATTGTACCCTCCGGCGCATCTACCGGTATTTTTGAAGCTGTAGAACTGAGAGACGGAGATAAGGATAGATACGGAGGAAAGGGCGTAAAAAAAGCTGTGGACAGTGTGAATACAAAAATATCCGAACTTCTTTTGGGGAGCAGTGTGATTGAACAGCGAAAAATCGATTTGGAGCTTTTAAAAGTGGACGGAAGTGAAAATAAGTCAAATTTGGGTGCAAATGCGATTTTGGGAGTGTCTCTCGCCTGTGCCACGGCTGCGGCAAATTCTTTGGGGATTCCTCTTTACAGGTATATTGGAGGCACAAACAGCCATCGACTTCCGCGGCCTATGATGAATATTTTAAACGGAGGAGCACATGCCGATAATAATGTGGATATTCAGGAATTTATGATAATGCCAGCCGCTGCTGCGGCATTTAAAGTCGGAATGAGGCAGTGCTGTGAAGTTTATTATGCTTTAAAAGATGTTTTAAAGCTCGGAGGACATTCAACGGGAGTAGGGGATGAGGGAGGTTTTGCGCCGAATCTCTCAAGTGATGAAAAGGCGCTGGATTTGATAACTGAAGCAATAGAAAGGGCGGGATATCGCCCCGGATATGATTTTGAAATTGCAATAGATGCGGCAAGTTCGGAATGGGTACAGCCCGACGGAAGCTACAGGATGCCGAAATCCGGAATTGTGAAGAGCTCGGAAGAAATGGCTTCATATTGGGAAGAAATAGTTAAAAAATATCCTGTTGTATCAATAGAAGACGGCATGGGAGAAGAGGATTGGCAAGGCTGGAGGATTCTTACCGAAAAAATAGGCAAAAGTGTTCAGCTTGTAGGAGATGATTTGTTCGTAACCAACACGAAAAGACTGGAAAAAGGCATAAAAACAGGTGTAGCAAATTCCATTCTTGTAAAGGTAAATCAAATAGGTACGCTTACCGAAGCGCTTGACGCGGTGGAAATGGCAAAAAATGCGGGTTATACCGCGGTTATTTCACACAGAAGCGGAGAAACGGAGGATTGCTTTATTGCGGACGCGGCAGTGGGAGTTAATGCGGGACAGATAAAAACAGGAGCGCCGGCAAGGGGAGAGAGGACGGCAAAATATAACAGACTTTTGAGGATTGAAGAGGAATTGAGCTTTTCCGCAAAATTCGGTACGACTAAATGATTTGACAATTTCATTTTGATGTTGTATAATAGCATTAATAAAAAAAAGGGAGAAATACAAATGAGATGCGAGCATTGCCAATATAATACCAAAATTGTGGACAGACTTAAAAATGAAGCTCCGTCCCAAGAGGTTTTGGAGGGTTTAACCGAGGTATTTAAGGTTTTGGGAGATAATACGCGAATAAAAATTCTATGGAATTTGTTTGATAATGAAATATGCGTTGCCGATATTGCGGAGAAAACCGAAATGAGCCAATCCGCCATAAGCCACCAGCTGAAAAGTCTTAAACAGGCAAGGCTTATAAAGGCGCGCCGTGACGGAAAAAATACCTTTTATTCTTTATGCGATGACCATGTAAAAAGAATTATAGAACAGGTTATGATTCATATAAGCGAGTGAAAAAAAGGAATGTAAAAAGTTTTGTTTTTTTACATTCCTTTTTGTTATTTTTTAAAATAAAAAGGGACATAAAAGTTTATTTTTTAAAATATTCCATAACTGTGTTTTCACCGCTTGTTACCTTTCCGGTAAAAATGCCGAGAGATTTTAAAGTATCGGAATTTGTAATAACAATCGGCGTGTATATGGGATATCCCTCCGCTTTAATTTTTGAAATATCCGCGGTGCAAAGGATATCTCCGACTTTTACCCTATCACCGCTTTTTACAAAAGGTTTAAAATATTTTCCTTTAAGGGAAACGGTGTTTAAACCGATATGGATAAGAAGCTCAAGACCGTCATCGGACAATATGGAATAGGCATGGAAAGTATCGAAAACCTGAACAACCATGCCGTTTACAGGTGATTTAACTTCATCCGATGTTGGGATTATACATACTCCGTCTCCTAAAAGTCGGTCGGAAAAAACCGGGTCGGGAACTTTTTCTATGGATATACATTCTCCGTTTTGAGTGGCAATGATTTTTGATTTTTTCTTAAAAAACATAAAACTCTCCTTTCAATAAGGGACATATAATTTTGATAATGAGGACTATTATATTGGTAAAATAAATTATATCTCCCTTATTA
>CAYMBZ010000110.1:0-2297 GCA_964388835.1 uncultured Lachnospiraceae bacterium | reverse complement strand
AAATCCGGCTGTTCGCCTTTTTCGCCCTTTTCACCGCGCTCGCCTTTCTCGCCTTCTCTTGTTTTTGACACATTTCCCTTCATGTAAACCATATAAACCTCCGTCAATTTAAAATAACACGAATAACGACATTGCATTTATCCCCGTTATTTACGATTTTCAAGGCTGAAACAGTTTTGTTTACCTCGTGATTATCCATAAGCTCCTGCCAAAGGGCTTTGCCGTTTTCCGGATTGCTCGAAAGTGTTCCGTAAAGGGTTACATCTCCGTCCGCCTGCCAACCGACATCATTTATTCCCCTTTTGTTTGCGGAAACAGGCGGCATCGCAACTATGAGTGTTTCTTTTGCCGCAAGCTGTTTTTCGAAAACAAAATTAAAACCGTTTGTTGTCTTTCTGAATTTCTGCATTAAACCGCTCTCCTTTTGGCGGCATTAGGCTTCGTAAGCTGTAATTCCGCCACCGCCGTATCTCCGCTATATCTTATTGTGCATGCAGTTACTGCGCTGTAGTCTGAAATATTAAATTCTTTTTTGTCCTCTGTGCAAAACGTCAGCTTCGATATTCCGCTCTCCGTAAGCAATTCATCTACCTCTGTTGAGTCTTTCACTCCGTAAACGTTAAACATAATCGCCCAGCCGACCTGCTCTCCCATCCTAAATATTTTTTGCTCCACCGGCTGTGTGCACTCGTACAGCTTGTCACCTTCATTAAACCTAACCTTCATTCCGCTTCCTCCTTCGCAATTACAGGCCCTTTGTGATTTGCACATCTGTTCTTGCGCCGGAGCCGTTTGCATAACGAATTATAAGGCTTGAAACTTTTTCATAGCCCGTTATAAGCTGCTCTGTTCCCCCCTCGTCAAGCATGACAAGCTCTGTTATGTTATCCTCTGTAAAAATTTCGTCTGCCATTGTTGAGGTCATCGTTGAGTGTACTGAAAAGGCTAAAATCCATCCTGTTGAGCCATCGCTTTTTACGACTTTCTGCTCCATCGGATTACTGACCTCTACAGATGCTCCGTTTTTTAATTTAATAGTCATTATTCATTCCTCCTATCGTGTATCGTTAAGGACTTCGACAATTCGATTTAACATTTCGGCATAAACTTCATCGTACTTATTCTTTTTGGGAATAGCTGTGCTTTTTTGACTTACCGCTTCAATTACCACCCTTGCCAAATTAAAACTGTATGCACGAAACGGCTGACCTTTTTCAGTATCGGAGTTTATTTTTTGCACCATTTCATACAGCGTCGTTTCTTTCGGCAACCCCAATTCGTTATTTCCGATTTGGCTGTTTAGCTTTTCTGTATAACTCAAAAATTCAATAATTTTGTAGCACAGTAACTTCCACTCATCTGCCAACAGGACAAAGTTTATCCCCGACATTTTTGTACGTAACCAAGAAAAATTAGTCGGCCTTGTTTTCTCTTCATAGACCTTTACCTCTGCCACTTTTGATTGCGGCGAACACAGCCTATCTGTTTCCGAAAGTCCGATAATCATTATTTCGTAGTCGCCGTATTCGTCAACCTCGACAATTGCCTCTGTATCCCGGACCGTGACTTTTTTGTGCCAGACATCAGTATATTCCTTTCGTGCATATACTAAATAAGTGTCGTTAAATTCATCGCCGTTCCATGATACATTTATAAGCTTTTGATTGCCAACCTGAACGGCGCCCGTTATGTTAGGTCGATATGTATTTGCTTTAAGCTCTCTATCGTTCCATACCGCATAGCAATTCAACGTCCACGATGATGCGCCATCATTCGAGGCATCTGTCGGAGCCAAAACACCGCACCCCCAATCATATGGAATATAGCACCTTCCTCCGTCGCCCCAATACCGCCCCCAAGAGTTTTGCGCAATCCAATGCTTTTTTCCGTTTTTTACCGTAAGGCCTATGAGGGCAATGCTGTGATTTTCTCCGGAATAGGTGTCTGGTTGAGGAACAATTCCGTCTCCTCCATACATTAAATTATAAAAATTTTCCGGGATACGAAAATTCATCATAAAATATCCATATTTGGATATATAAGAAGCAACCGCCTCCGTATCGTAAAAATCCACATTTTCATAACCTGTGAAGGCCTGATTTAACGCATTTGTGTTTGACAGCACGTCCGAACTGTTAAATAGAGCTACCGATGCGGCTTTTGAAAGATTGTCGGGATAATCTCCGTAAGCAAGCTCCCAGCGCGGAGAGCCATAGCTTTTTGCCAGCTCCACAGCTTCATCGAAAAGCATAATGTCTTCCGTTCTTCCATCAGCTCCGAATATATATGAAATGCTG
>CAYMBZ010000109.1:0-2319 GCA_964388835.1 uncultured Lachnospiraceae bacterium | reverse complement strand
GGGAGCATTGATAATTGTTACGATACTTCTGAACGGATTTTCCTCCAAAAGTGCTACGTTATACTTTTTCATAGATACAGCAGGAAGTTTGAATGTACCGGTCATGTATTTTGCACAAGGACTTATTTCAAAAATGATATATTCATCAGACTTAACAGAGTGGAGTGTACTCCCGGAATTGCCCAATAAGAATAATACAAGCAAAAAACAATTACTGTTTACAAGGATAGGAAATGAATATGTAATTTATTTTGATGAGAATAATTCCATTGTAGTTTACTCGATTTCAATAGATAGTGATATGGTATCACCTACAATATATACTTTTCCAATTCAATCTTAAATTCTTCTAACGATGAAAATGTACGTAGGTACAATAATTCTGATTTTAATAAACCAAAGAAGTTTTCCATAACAGAATTATCGTAGCAGTTTCCTTTCCTTGACATACTCTGTCTGATACCTTTATCTAATAATCGTTTTTGATATGTCTTGTGCTGATACTGCCAACCTTGGTCTGAATGAAATATCAAATTAGTATTTTCGGCAAATGTCATAGGACACGGAACACAAGGGCAGATAGGAAAATGCACACGCATATCGTGGAGCAATGCACAAGCGGGAGATTTAGCTTTCTACGGCGATTTATCCCACGTGGGAATTATCGCCGGAAAGGACACAAACGGAAATATCCTTGTTATCCATTGTTCAACTAGTTCCAACAATGTTGTTATTACTACAAACAGCGGTTTTGGCTTTGCGGCAAGACCGAGTGCATATTAAAACCGCACAAGACATTCTGTAATTTGTCGAACAAAGTTTATTCAGTATTATTTATGTTCGGAACAGTAAATCTTTATAAAACATTTATATTCAACCTTCAATCTTCACACAATCTTAATGTCAAAAGTTTTATAATAAAATAAATAAGATATAAGGTAGGAGATTATACAATGTTGACACTTGACAAAATATTTCAGGCATCTGTTGTATTAAAGGACATAGTAAGAAGCACAGCAATTGTAAGCACCTCGGGAATTACAGAAAATTGTGAATTGTTTTTAAAGCCGGAGAATTTACAATATACAGGTTCTTTTAAATTGAGAGGCTCTGGATACAAAATTGCAATGCTATCCGATGAGGAAAAAGAAAAAGGGGTTATTGCTTGCTCGGCGGGAAATCACGCACAAGGTGTTGCACTTGCGGCTTCAAAATGCGGAATAAAATCACTGATATGCCTTCCGGACAGTGCACCCATTTCGAAGGTAGAAGCAACCAAATCTTATGGTGCGGAGGTTTGTTTGGTTAACGGCTGTTATGATGATGCGTATGCGAAAGCCTTGGAATTAAAAGATGAGATGGGATATACCTTTGTTCACCCTTTTGATGATGAAGATGTAATTGCCGGTCAAGGAACTGTAGGACTTGAGATTGTAAATGAATTTGCAGATGTTGATGCTGTTATTGTACCAATCGGAGGCGGCGGACTTATTTCCGGTGTTGCTTATGCGATTAAGGCATTAAATCCCTCAATAAAAGTTTACGGAGTTCAGGCACAGGGTGCACCTAGTATGTATAATTCCGTTAAGTATGGTGGTATCGAATGTTTAAAATCTGTTTCTACCATTGCGGACGGTATCGCAGTAAAACAACCGGGCGAACACACATATGAATTGGTAAAAAACTATGTTGACGATATTGCACTTGTTACAGATGATGAAATTTCATCAGCAATTCTTGCTTTAATCGAAAAGCAAAAAATGATTGCCGAAGGTGCCGGTGCTGTATCGGTAGCGGCGGCAATGTTTGATAAATTCCCTATTCATGGCAAAAAAGTCGTAAGTCTTGTTTCCGGCGGTAATATTGATGTTTCCATCCTTTCAAGAGTAATTGAAAGAGGTCTTATGAAATCAGGCAGAGAAACCAGCCTTAAAATTGAACTCATTGACAAACCCGGACAATTAAAAGCTGTATCGGAGATTATTGCAGATTTAGGCGGCAATGTAACAAGTGTCTATCATGAGAGAAATGGTGCAACCTCGGATGTAAATGGTTGTTATCTCAAAATTGATATGGAAACAAAAAACCACGATCATGTTATTGAAATAACAAAAGCACTCAAAAACGAAGGCTTTAAATTAGTTAAATGATAGGAGAAAATAAAATGAGCAGAATTATTGAAACAAATAAAGCCCCGAAGGCAATTGGTCCATATTCGCAAGCGGTAGTATGCGGAAATGTTGTGTATACATCAGGACAAATCGCGATAAATCCCGAAACCGGAAATGTTGATGCTGTAACAATAGAGAGTCAGACAGA
>CAYMBZ010000108.1:0-2391 GCA_964388835.1 uncultured Lachnospiraceae bacterium | reverse complement strand
TTATATCCCTATGCTTTGCTATATGCGGAATTAAAAATCCCGCAGTGCTTGAACCGTCAAGCATTATCGTCTGCCCATCTGCCAAAAAATCTGCCGCTTTCTTTGCTATAATTCTTTTTGCTGTTGCATTTTGCGAAACACGATTAAAAAAAGGTGCCGGATTATTGTCCGCATTCAAGCTTTTTGCTCCTCCGTGAGTACGTTTTACAAAGCACATATCATGAAGCCTTGTCAAATCTCTCCTTATACTTGATTGTGAAGTATATGTCATCTCCGCAAGCTTTTGAACCGTCAAAAATCCGTTTTCATCCAACAGCTTTACAATAAGCTCTTGTCTTTCTGTCATGCTCATTTTACATCATTCCTTGCTCATTTTCGATTATTTTTTGATTGTTTTTCTAATAATCCGCCACATATTGCTCTTTTTTTAAGCATCATTTATAATTATATCAGATAGAGCACAAAAAGTCAATATGAGGTGAATTACATGCATAACGAAATAAAAGAGCGAGTGTTAAAAGCAAATTTATCTCTCGCAAAACACAACCTTGTTACTCTCACTTGGGGAAATGTATCAGAAATAGATAGAAAGTCCGGTTTGGTGGTTATAAAGCCGTCCGGTGTTTCATATCAAGCGATGAAAGCGGATGACATGGTTGTTGTCGATTTGGACGGAAATGTTGTTGACGGGCATTACAAACCCTCATCCGACACTCCCACACATCTTGAACTTTACAAGCGTTTTCCTTCAATTGGAGGAATAACACATACTCACTCAAAATGGGCAACGATTTTTGCTCAGTGCGGCAAGCCTATTCCACTGCTCGGAACAACTCATGCCGACACATTTTACGGTGCAGTACCATGTACACGCAAAATGACCGATGCTGAAATTGACGGTGAATACGAGACTGAGACGGGAAAAGTTATTGCTGAACTTTTCACACCTGACACAATAAATGAACTGCCCGGAGTTCTTGTTCACTCTCACGGGCCTTTCACTTGGGGCAAAACAGCCGAAAAATCCGTCGAAAACGCAATCATTCTTGAGGAGGTTGCGATGATGGCATGGCACACCTTAACACTAAATTCCGATGCGAGCTTCCAACAAGCTCTACTCGACAAGCATTTTTTAAGAAAGCACGGCAAAAACGCATATTACGGACAGGAGGAACAAAAATGATTATCGACTCAAAAAAATATAACAAAACTTGTGCATACGGTCACACACATATAATGACAACAAAATATTGTATTATCGAAAGTGGCTGTATGGCTAAGACTTTCGAATATGCAAAAAAATTCGGCTTGTGTGGTTTTTCCGCCGCAGTATATGACGAAAACACCTACAAAGCAACAAGCAGCTCTCACCCTGCGGCAGACAAGGAAATTATTCTTCCGCAAAAAGATCTTCACGCAAACAATTCCGGTGTTGCACAGCTTTTGAGCGAAATACCCGAAAACTGCGGATATCTTATTGCGGTAGGCTCGGGAACAATTCATGACTTGACAAGATATTGTGCACATGAAAGAAATATCCCCTTTATATCATGTCCCACCGCCGCAAGCGTTGACGGCTTCTGCTCATCGGTTGCCGCCATGACATGGAACGGATACAAAAAAACATTTCCGTCCGCCGCTCCCGTTCTTGTTGTGGCGGATCTCGACATCATTTCCCAAGCACCCTTGTCCCTCGGCGCATCCGGTTTCGGAGATATGGTCGGAAAATATGTTTCATTGGCTGAATGGAAAATAGCAAACATTTTGACGGGAGAATATTTTTGTCAAAGCATTTATGACATGACAAAAAATGCCGCTGATGCGGTGGTCGAAAGTGCTGTCGGAATAAAAAACGGAGACAAATCCGCATACGAAAAGCTCACATATGGGCTTGTTCTCTCAGGACTTGCAATGCAGCTTTTGGGCAATTCCAGATGTGCTTCGGGAGCCGAGCACCACATCTCGCATTTTATTGAAATGGAGCCTGACGGCTTGAATATAAACTCCAACGCTCTGCACGGTGAAAAGGTCGGTGTCGGTACGCTTATTGTTTCCGAGGAATATCACCGCATCAAGGACACTTATCCGTTAATCAAAAATGATTACACTCCTGCCGACAGCTCATATATTTTTGATATGTTCGGTGACAGCCTGTCAGCTTCAATAATTGAAGAAAACAAAAACGATGCGGCTCTCAATATAACAGCTCGTCAAGTCGAGGAAAAAGCCGATGAAATCAGAGCTGTCATAGATGAAATCCCCACGGTTGAATCTCTCATCAAAATGTATGATATATTGAATGCAAAAAAAACACTTGAGGATGTCGGTGTTCCCTCCGAATTAAAATCCGCAATTTTGGAATATTCTCCGCTCGTTCGTAACAGATTGACC
>CAYMBZ010000107.1:0-2461 GCA_964388835.1 uncultured Lachnospiraceae bacterium | reverse complement strand
TCTTCTTTAGGATTTCTTTGAGTAGTGCGTTGCGTTCCTCGTTGGACATTTCATCATAACTGGCTAGCTGAATTTTACGGAGTATCGGTGGATTATATATTGGAATTGACAGATGTGCGCGAGCCGTATCCCAAAAGAGTACATGCGCAGAAAAAAATAACGGCTTTTGAAATAAAAAAGGTGGCGCAGAGGATTTTCCCTCAGGTAGAGCACAGCCGGATTAAATGCGAACAGAATATGATATTTTTTTTTGGAATATTTTGTACAATTGTTACTTATTGCATAGAGTTCGCACAAAAAAATCTTGATTTTTTATGTGTATTATGATAGAATTGTAGATAATTTTTAAAGTTCTTTTTCAAATTATATTCTGAAAGGATTTACATATAATGATTTATAACGACATACTTGAAGCTGTCGGAAATACGCCTATGATACGTCTTTCGAAGCTATCGCCGCAAGACGGAGCTGAAATTCTGGTAAAATTCGAAGGATTGAACGTAGGCGGCTCGATAAAGACACGAACGGCATACAACATGATATGCGAAGCGGAAAAAGCCGGACTTATCACAAAAGATACCGTTATTGTTGAGCCGACAAGCGGAAATCAAGGAATAGGATTGGCTCTTGTGGGTGCTGTTCGCGGGTACAAAACCAAAATAATAATGCCGGATTCCGTAAGTGAGGAGCGCAGAAAACTTGTTGAACATTACGGAGCTGAGGTTATTCTCATTCATGATGCCGGTAACATAGGAGAATGTATCGAAGAATGTCTTAATACGGCGCTTCGCATGCGTGATGAAAATTCGAATGTTTTCGTGCCTCAGCAGTTTGAAAACCCGGCAAATCCGCAGATTCAGCGGGCGGGTACGGGCATGGAAATCCTTGAGCAGGCAGACGGTCCGATTCACGGTTTTTGCTCCGGAATAGGAACCGGCGGAACAATTACAGGTATAGGCGAAACATTAAAAGGCGCAAATCCCGATATGGAAATTTGGGCGGTTGAGCCAGAACACGCCGCTATTTTGTCAGGGGGCTCTATCGGCACACATCTTCAAATGGGAATAGGCGATGGTATAATTCCCGAAATTCTGAACAAAAATATTTATGATGATATCTGCATAATTAAAGATGAAGAAGCTATCGATACCGCAAAAAAACTTGCCTCAAAAGAGGGTATAATGTGCGGGATTTCCGGCGGAACAAACGTTGCCGCCGCAATAAAGCTGGCAAAAAAGCTCGGAAAAGGCAAAACCGTGGTTACGGTTTTACCGGATACAGCAGAGAGATATTTTTCTACCCCTCTGTTTGATTAACAGCGGCGGGCGAAAATTTTCTATAAATTTTCATAAAAAGGAGAGACTCATATGGATTCAAACAAAAGACCGGATACGATGGCTCGTATTACGACAAAGGAACAGGCAGACGAATTTATTGCTCAGCAGGTTGCTGAAGTAAGGGCGCAGGTAGGAGATAAGAAAGTGCTTCTTGCTCTTTCCGGCGGAGTGGACAGCTCTGTTGTTGCCGCACTTCTTATTAAGGCTATAGGCAAGCAACTCGTTTGCGTGCATGTAAATCATGGTTTAATGCGTAAGGGCGAAAGCGAAAATGTTGTGGAAGTATTCAAAAATCAGCTTGATGCAAACCTTATATATATCGATGCTACCGACCGCTTTTTGGACTTGCTTGCCGGTGTAAGTGACCCTGAAACAAAGCGTAAGATTATAGGCGGAGAATTCATCAAGGTATTTGATGAGGAAGCAAGAAAGCTTGAAGGAATATCTTTCCTTGCACAGGGAACAATTTATCCGGATATTATCGAAAGTGACGGCGTTAAGGCTCATCATAATGTTGGCGGACTGCCGGAGGATATGCAGTTTGAGTTGGTTGAGCCGGTAAAGCTCCTTTATAAGGATGAAGTAAGAGTTGTGGGAAAAGCACTCGGACTTCCGGAAAATATGGTTGAGCGTCAGCCGTTCCCGGGACCGGGTCTTGGTGTTCGTTGCCTCGGTGCTATAACGCGCGATAGACTTGCAACATTGCGTGAATCCGATGCAATCCTTCGCGAGGAATTTGATAAGGCAGGTCTGACCAAGCAGATTTGGCAGTTCTTCACCGTTGTTCCGGATTTCCGTTCAACAGGTGTGCGTGACGGAAAGCGTGCATTCGATTGGCCTGTAATCATCCGCGCGGTAAATACCGTTGATGCAATGAGCGCAACCGTTCCTGAGGTTGATTGGGCACTCCTTAAGAAAATTACCGATAGAATTTTGGCTGAAGTCCCCGGCGCCGGACGTGTGCTCTACGACCTTAGCCCCAAAGCACCCGCTACAATCGAGTGGGAATGATGTATCACACCTCAAAAATGGCTTAACCACGCCGTTTGTAGCACTTTCGGATGCAAATTGGCAACGATTTGGCAACATAAAATTATTTAAAAGATTAAGAGCTAACTGATTTT
>CAYMBZ010000106.1:0-2575 GCA_964388835.1 uncultured Lachnospiraceae bacterium | reverse complement strand
TCTGAAAACCGTTTCGAGTCCCCAACCGAAAATACTTCCCGTAAAAAACAAAAATATAAAGATGAGAAATCTGTTCATAAGTTTTGAAGCTCCCTTCAAATCGGTTTATTTGTGATATGCTTCGTTTGCGTTGATTTTAAAACAACGATAAAGCTGTTCGAGCAAAACAATACGCATGAGCTGGTGCGGAAGTGTTATTTTTCCGAAACTGAGACGAAGCGATGAGGCTTTTTTTACCGCATCCGAAAGTCCGAGCGAGCCACCGATTGCAAGTGTAATGTGTCCGTAGGACATGGATATGTCGGCAAGTTTTGCCGCAAGTTCTTCACTTGAAAGCTCCTGCCCCTCAATACACATGGTTATAAAATATGTGTTATCCTTTACGTGACGCAGAATTTTTTCGCCCTCTTTTTCCTTTATGGCATCAAGCTGTTTTTCGGAAGCGTTATCGGGTATCTTTTCGTCCGCAACCTCGATAATTTCCGTTTTGCCAAAGCGGGACAAACGTTTTAAATATTCTGAGACCGCATCTTTTGAAAATTTTTCTTTAAGCTTTCCTACTGAAATTATTGTAATATTCATCAGAACCTCGTTATATCATATCTGCCGGCAACCGAAAGCTCGATATCGACACCGATTGTGGCACCTGCATTTTCCAATGTGTTTTTTGCCGTTTCGTAGGCTATCTCCGGAGTGTTGTTTTCGTCCGACAAATGCCCGAGCATGATTTTTTTTGTGCCGCTGTTTAAAAGCTTTGCGCAAGTCAAGGCGGCATCATCATTTGAAAGATGTCCAAAATTTCCCGCAATTCTTTGCTTGAGAGAGTATGGATATGAACCGTAAAAGAGCATATCCCTGTCGTGATTGGACTCCAAAATAATCTCGTTACTGCCGAGAATGTTTTTTTCTATGTCCGCTGTTATTTCGCCTGTGTCGGTGGCTACGGTCATTTTTTTGTTTTCGGAAAAAAAGCTGTAGCCGACAGGCTCGTTTGCATCATGAGAAATTGAAAATGCATGTATGCCGATTTTTCCTATTTCAAAGTCCTGACCGGGTTTGATTACATGTATGTTATCAGCGGCTATTTTTCCAAGTTCCGCACCGCTGAATGTACCTGCCGTGGCATACAGCGGCAGATTATATCGCCGTGAAATAATTCCGGCGCCTCTTGTGTGGTCAACATGCTCGTGAGTAAGAAGTATTGCCGAAAGTTCGGGCACAGCAATGTCAAGCTCGGCAAGAGCCGCTTCAAGTTTTTTGCCAGACATACCGCAATCGGTTAAAATTATTGTGTCGGCATTTGATATTATCGAAGCATTTCCCGACGAGCCGCTTATCAATGAAAGAAACATAAGTGCCTCCTAATCGTGTAAAACCTGAACACGCTTTATATCAGCACCGAGACTGACAAATTTTTCTTCAAAGCTGTCATAACCTCTGTCGATGTGATAAATATCGCTTATTTCCGTAGAACCGTCAGCGATGAGCCCCGCAATTATCATTGCGGCACCGGCACGCAGGTCGGTTGCTCTTACGGATGCCCCCATGAGCGTCGGCACACCCTCGATAATCGCAAGATTGCCTTCAACTCGAATATCCGCTCCCATCAGCTTCAACTCGTCCACATATTTGAAACGATTGTCCCAAACAGCATCACGTGCGGAGCTTACGCCTTCTACAATTGACAAAAATGCCACCATTTGAGGTTGCATATCCGTCGGATAGCCGGGGTAGGGAAGTGCCATAAAGTTAATCTTTTTAAAGACCGTTCCGCTCGGCACATAGACACGGATTTTATCGTCAAATTCTTCTATTTTTGCACCAGCCTCTGTAAGCTTTGCCGAAATCGGCTCAAGGTGCTTGGGGATAACGTTGCAAATTGTGACGTCGCCACGTGTTGCCGCCGCCGCAATCATGAATGTACCGGCTTCTATCTGATCGGGAATAATGGAATATACACCACCGTGAAGCTCATTTGTACCCTTAATTTTTATAGTGTCGGTACCGGCACCACGGATGCTTGCGCCCATGGCATTTAAAAAGTTTGCAAGGTCAACGATGTGCGGCTCCTTTGCGGCATTTTCTATAATTGTAATGCCCTCAGCCTTGACTGCACCGAGAATGGCGTTGATTGTTCCGCCTACGGTGATTATGTCAAAGTATATATGCGCTCCCGAAAGCTTTTCCGCCGAAGCGTGAATTTTTCCGTAAGAAATTTTTACGGTTGCACCGAGAGCCTCGAAACTTTTTATGTGCTGGTCAATCGGACGTGTACCGAAGTCACAGCCACCCGGCGGAGACATGATACAGCGGTTGGTTCTGCCCAAAAGCGCACCGAGTAAATATGACGAGCCACGCATTTTACGTGTCAGATTATCGTCGGGCTCGAATGAATTTACGTTGCTGCAATCTATATCAACGGTGTTTTTGTCTATGTATTTTACGGCTGCACCGAGATTTTTGAGAATATCAATATACAACTTGACATCCTTTATTTCGGGCAGATTTTCAAGTCGGCAAACACCGTCAATCAACAGGCATGCAGGAATAATCGCAACAGCGGCATTTTTTGCTC
>CAYMBZ010000105.1:0-2663 GCA_964388835.1 uncultured Lachnospiraceae bacterium | reverse complement strand
TGCATGCGCAAAGTGATAAGTCGGTATTCCGTCGGTTTTCAGAATTACGATATCCTGAATATTCTCCGGCATCTCTATTTCGCCCTTAATCGCATCGTTGAATTTTACGCGCTTGTTTTCATCTCCCGGCGACTTCAATCTCAAAACATACGGTACGCCGTCCTTTATCTTTTCTTCAATTTTATCATAGGATAAGTCTCTGCACTTTGCATATTTTCCGTAATATCCGGGATTAACCTTGCTTTCCTCTTGTCCCTTTCTTATTTCGTCAAGCTCCTCCGCGGTGCAGAAACACGGATAAGCCATTCCGCGTTCAACCAAGGATTTTGCATAGGTCTGATATATTTCTTTTCGCATACTCTGGGTATACGGACCGTATTTTCCGATGCTTTCGGTCTCGCTCATCATACCCTCATCGATTTTGATTCCGAAATTCCGCAAGCCGTTTACTATTCCGGTAACACCGTTTTCAACCTCACGCTTTTTATCGGTATCTTCAATTCGCAAATAGAATATTCCGCCGCTTTTTCTTGCCGCACGCTCAGAAACGAACGCCGCAAACAATCCGCCTATATGAAGAAAACCCGTCGGGCTCGGCGCAAAACGTGTCACCGCCGCTCCCTTCGGCAAATCCCTTTTGGGATATTCCGCCTCATACTCGGCAGGTGTTTTCGTTATATGTCCGAACAGCAATTCCGCAAGCTTTTTGTTATCCATTACATCTTCCTCCGTACTCAAATTATAAATATACCATTATATTATACAACCTTTGAGCGTCAATATCAAGCAAATCCGAAAAAAAACGTGCCGAAAAACACAAATTTTGAATATTTTTTATGAAAATAACAAAATAAGCCGGCGAAAACCACGCTCGGCTCATTTTCAGGGGGTAATGTATTTTGTGAGGTTATTAACAGTATTTCCCGAAAAAAAATTGTTATACCTGTTTTTTTTAAAGCATATAGATATTCTGAGGAGGGATTTTTATGAGTGATTGGCTTATCTTGATGCCAAACGGCACCGAGCATTATTTTTTTCGCCCCTATGAAGGAATTTGCTGTACTCGCCTAACATTCGGCGGAGCTTGGAGCGAGCACAGCGTATGTATTCCTCGCGCATCAAACGGTTTTGGGGTGTATTCCGACAAAAGCAGCACGGTGCACATCATCTGTACCGATAAAGAAAACCGCCTGATATATGCCGTCCGCCGGAATTCGGAATGGAAAACATACACACTTGTCGAGCTGAGCCGCGATATATCTGTTTCCGAAATGCGGCTTTACAGTATAAACAATCGGATAAATCTGCTCTATTCCGCCCTTTATAACGGCGAAAATCTTCTTGTGCACTGTATTTTGGGAGATCATGCAAAACCCTCCGCTATCTCTAAGCTTGAAACTCCGCATTTTTGCATATACAACGAGCGGGTATATTACACAAATATCGACGGCGAATTAGGCTACAGTGAACTTTCGGACGAAAAGCCCTCAGTTTTTCATAAGCTGTATGACGACGCCCACTGTGGAACGCTCTTTGGCATAGACGACAAAGAGATTCTTGTTTTTACAAGACATTCTCGTCTTTTTGTAAACGGCGCGGAAATTCTTTACGACAGCCGTTTGGAAGAACCTATCTTGTCGCAAAACGGCGAAAAAACTTATATTATGTGGAAAAGCGGAGGTCTGATACGATATATTGTAAGCTTCAACGGCGGTTCAACTTGGAGCAAGCCCATGAGGTTCATGAGTACCGGTCTTGCCCCTCGCCTGTTTATCGTCCAAACTCCCGCCGAAATTTGCAAATATTACGGATATGTAGGAGAAAAGGACGTAACTCTCCTCGGCGCTCCGAATATTTTTTTCTATCCCCCAACATACACCAAAAAGAGGATGTAAAAGCAAATTTTACATCCTCTTTTGCGGGATAACACCATCCCATATCTCATTCGTTTTAATCGCGGACAAGATTAGTTCTTCGGTCTGAAAAACGGTGGAACATTCACGCCATCCATGCTGTCCTTTAATGTTCTTGAAAATATGCCGTCATCATCATTTGATGATGTGAAGCTCAGCGGTCTCGAATTCATCTCGGGAGCTTTAGCATTCTGTTGTACGCCGAAGCCATCAGGCTTTATACCTCTTTTGTTTTTTGTATTAAGACCCGTCGCAATCAAGGTAACCTTAATTTCATCCTTCATATTTTCATCCATAGCGGTACCGACTATAATTGTTGCATCCTGAGAAACCATCTCACGTACAATGGATGAAACCTCGCCCATATCAACAAGTGAAAATTCCGTACCGCCGGTAATGTTCAAAAGAACATTGTGAGCGCCGGCAATGCTTGTTTCCAAAAGCGGAGATTCGATTGCGGCTCTTACCGCATCCTGAGCGGCATTTTCACCCTTGCCGACACCGATACCCATATGTGCAACACCGGAATCGCGCATAATTGTACTTACATCCGCAAAGTCACAGCTGATAATTCCGTTCTGCGCTATAACTTCAATGATACCCTCAACGCCCTGGCGCAGAACCTCATCTGCCAGCTTAAAGGAATCCTTTATCGAAATCTTCTTGTCAGCGGTTTTCAAAAGCAAATCATTTGGAATTGTAACTATAGCATCAACATTTGCCGAAAGCTGTTCGATTCCCTGTTCTGCA
>CAYMBZ010000104.1:0-2666 GCA_964388835.1 uncultured Lachnospiraceae bacterium | reverse complement strand
ATGGAAATTTATGAAGAAAATAATAATTTAATACTCCGCAATATGCGTGACTTTGACCTCACTCAAACCTTTGAATGTGGGCAATGTTTCCGTTGGAACAAAATCGAAAACGGTTATATAGGCGTTGCTTACGGGCATGTGCTTAAAATCACGCAGGAGGGAGAGAATATAACTCTCTACGGTACTACCCGTGATGAATGGGAAAGCATTTGGCGCGGTTATTTTGACATAAACCGCGACTATTCGGCAATTAAGTCACTTTTATCGGAGGATAAAATCATGCGCGAGGCAATCGAATTCGGCGGAGGAATTCGCCTTTTGTGCCAAGAACCCTTTGAATGTCTTATATCCTTTATAATTTCGGCAAGCAATAACATTCCGCGGATAAAGAAAATTATTGACACTCTTTGCCGTAATTTCGGCGAAAAAATCACACACCCCTGCGGAGAATTTTACTCATTCCCGACGGCCGAGCATCTTGCGGTGCTGGATGTTGAGGAGCTCGGTATTATCAAAGCAGGTTTCCGTGACAAGTATATATTAAATGCCGCAAAAGCCGTCACATCCGGTATGCTTGACTTTGAAGCTTTAAAAAAATCATCCTTTGAATATGCAAAAAGTGAACTGTTAAAGCTCAGCGGTGTAGGAGAAAAGGTTGCGCAATGCGTGCTCCTGTTCAGCCTTGAACAATATTCCGGCTTTCCGATTGATGTGTGGATAAAGCGCATAACGGAGCATTGCTACTTTACCGAAGAACAGAGTAAGGAAACAATAGCGGAATTTGCCGCAGAAAGGTTCGGCAATCTCGGCGGATTCGCCCAGCAGTACCTTTTTTACTGGGCACGAGAAAACAAGATAGGAATTTAAAAATGATTAAAGAATTTAAAAAATCAATTTCGTACATATGCCCCTGCTGTTCCTCGATAACGGTTCGGGACATAAATCTGTTTGATTTTTCCGGCTCAACCCCCACTTCATTCCTGTGCGGAGATTGCGGTGAGCCATGCATATCCGTTGCTTCAAAAAAGGACAAGTATGCCGTTTCGGTAAACTGTCCCACATGTGATATGCCGCATATATTCAATATCAGAAAAATCACATTCTGGCAGAACAGGCTTTTTATACTCAGTTGCCCTGAAAGCGGAATAGGAATTCTTTTTTCCGGAACACGTAACGAGGTCAAAGACGAAATAGAAAAACAGGAAAAAATGTTCATGGATATGAATGACGAATTTGCCTCGGCACACGCACTCAATCTGCTTTTTAACACCGTTGAGCGCATAAACGAGCTTGCAAAGGACGGCGATATTTCTTGTTCTTGCGGAAGCAGTGAAATTTCAATCGAAATTGAAAGTGAAAAAATTACACTACGTTGCCGCACTTGTTTCCGCTCAAAGGAAATTGAGGCAACGGAAGAGGCATTGGATAACTTGTTAAACACAAGCACAATAGTGCTTGATTAATAAATATATTTTCATAAGGAGGAAATTGAAATGTTGGTTTCAGCAACAGAAATGTTAAATAAGGCGGTAAGCGAAAAGTACGCTGTAGGTCAGTTTAACATAAACAACTTGGAATGGACCAAAGCCATTCTGCAAACAGCCCAGGAGAATAACTCACCTGTAATCTTAGGTGTGTCAGAGGGTGCGGGCAAATATATGACAGGCTTTAAAACCGTGTCTGCCATGGTTTCCGCAATGATTGAGGAAATGGGCATTACCGTTCCGGTAGCTCTTCACTTAGATCATGGTTCATATGACGGTGCTAAGAAGTGTATCGAAGCAGGTTTCTCTTCAATCATGTTCGACGGTTCACATTATCCGATTGAAGAAAATATCGAAAAGACAAAAGAGCTTGTTGAAATTTGCCATTCAAAGGGCATTTCATTGGAAGCTGAAGTTGGTTCAATCGGCGGTGAAGAGGACGGCGTTATCGGTGCCGGCGAAGTTGCAGACCCGAACGAGTGCAAAATGATAGCAGACCTCGGCATCGACTTTTTGGCAGCAGGCATAGGCAACATCCATGGCAAATATCCTGAAAATTGGAAAGGTCTTGACTTTGAAGCACTTGCCGCAACCAAGGAAAAAATCGGTGACCTTCCCCTTGTTCTTCACGGCGGTACCGGTATTCCGGCAGATATGATTAAGAAAGCAATTTCTTTGGGCGTTGCAAAAATCAACGTAAACACAGAATGTCAGCTTTACTTCCAGGAAGCTACAAGAAAGTATATCGAAGCAGGCAAAGACCTTGAAGGCAAGGGCTTTGACCCGAGAAAGCTTTTGGCTCCTGGCGTTGAAGCAATCAAAGTTATCGTTAAAGAAAAGATGGAACTCTTCGGTTCAATCAACAAGGCATAAGATACATTTTCAAAATACGTATATCGTTTTTTGCGATATGCGTAAGACTATACCAAATTTTGCAGAAAGTCTTGAACAGACCTCCAAAATGTTGTATGATAAATATAACATTTTGGAGGTTTTTAATATGCCAAGGTACAAATTAAGTTCCGAAGATCGGGCAGCGAAAAGATAAAGAAAAGAAAATTTGGGATTGTCTCGAAATTGTGTTTACCCCATATATTCTGCCCTCATTGTCGATATCAAAATAAATTTAAAAAGCAAAAGGGAGAAGCCTAAGCCTCTCCCAAATACTTTTTGATTGCATTG
>CAYMBZ010000103.1:0-2728 GCA_964388835.1 uncultured Lachnospiraceae bacterium | reverse complement strand
AAAATGCTCTATCTTGCAATGATAGACATCACTAAAAAATGGACGGGAAAACGCCGTGATTGGGGACAAATCCATTCGCAGCTTGAAATATTTTTTGCGGACAGATTGGATAAATAGCAAAATCATATCACATTACACCGTCAATGTCGATACACATATTGCAAGGGAAGTCGGTCCGCATCCTGCCGCACCTATGGTACTTGACTTTCCATACATCTTATTCGATCAGCGTAAATCAATCTGATTATAATACACCACCTGCGTTTCACCCGATTTTCCAAGCATTACACCATCATAGCTCGGAAGTCCGTCAATATCGGCAAATTCGCTGTTCGGGGTCAATGTACTGATAATTAAGTGTATCATACATCAAGTTTGCCCGGTTTTTCTGTTCATCATCAAAACCCAAGTCATTCATCATTTCATCAGGTGTTTTGTTATGAACCTCGTCTGTTTCTTCATCTATGGTATAACTGTTCTCAACAGATTTTTCAATATCCCATTTTGAAATCTCGTCAAGTTCCTGCTTTGAACGAACCGACTCAATGGATATAAGCCAATAAATATCCGGATTTACCCCCTCCGGCTGTTCGGCTATTGTATCTTCATAATTCTGTACCAAAGCGGAGACGTGTTCGTGACGATTGATAAGCTCGGTATCATTAACCGTTCCCCTTGGGTAACTTCCTGCCGTATTCTTCGGAATAGGCGGTCTTTGCACATTGCCTTTATTTTGCACACTTTCGTGTACAGCACCTTGCTGTCCGCTGTTTTGCACACCCTGATTTACCATTGTACCGCCATTTTTAACAGCACCCGATACATTAGGTTTCATAACATTTGTATTGTCTCTTACCGCTTGTCCCGTTTGCTTTTCGGTGTTTGCTGTACTTCCGCCGATATTAGTGCTTGAACCACTGCCGTTTATATGCGTTCCACCGTTTACAGAAGTTGTTGTACCTGTGTTATTTACAGATGAGCCGCCATAAACGCCGCCGGATACAGGATTGTTCGGTCTCGGATTTCCGCCCGGCCTTGATGCAGAACCGCCTCTGCCTGTATTTCCGTTTCTGCCGGTTTTTCCGCCGTTGCCGCCTTTTGCATTAGCCATACTTTTACTCACCAAAGAACCCATTGTCCTTACCGCAACAGCGGTCATCATACCCGGTATTCGTGAGCCGATTCCGTTTCCTATCTGTGCTGGATTCAAACCGATTTTTCCTATATGACTGTCAATCTTTCTTGCAACTCTTGTGAGTGCAACAACGAAAACAAGCCAAACCCAAACACCGCCTGCCTCCATCTGCGACATTGCCGACATAATCAGCTTTAAAAAACACGATATTCATTATCATCATTACAAGCATCGAGCAATACATTCTTACCCAACCTTTAAAAATATCGTTTGTGCTTTTACTGCCGCCCATTGCAAAGGCAAGAGGTGCAAAAAAGGTTAAAACCGATGTTATAACATATCTTTCGCCTATTTCAAATAACAGCTTTACCATCTGCACCATTAAAACAACACCGACAATTATCACAAACAGCCACTTTGCACCGCTGCCGAGTGAAAACATACTCTCATCCGGTGTTGTTACCGTAATGGATTTCGGTAATTCCAACATATTTATAACCGTTCCCGTGATTGATGAGCCTATATAGCAAATCTGTCTTGATGCAAGCAGTAAAAATGCGAATACGAAAGTGCGGAGAAAGAGTATTTTAGGGTCTTCCGCCTCGAACCCCGCATCCGACATCATCGCCTTTAGACATTGAAATACTAAATTTCCGATAAGCAATGCCCAACCGAGTGCGATAAATACACTCAATATTTCCGAAATAATCGGTGCAGTGCTTTCAAAGTACGACAATTCCATACTCATTACACCCAAAAGCTCAGCTATATATGATTGCGCCTTACTGCCCAAATATGATAACTCAACACCCACATTAAGCGGCATTTTTTTCGAATCAACCATATCAAGAAACTTATCTATTAAGTATGTCAAACGAATATATCGTGAAATTTGGATTTTGCTTTCTCCGACTTGTTTTGCCAAAACTTCTCTTGATTCCAACTTCCGACCAATTTGGTCGGAAGTTAAATCTGTCCGTTTTCCCTGTCGTTTCATATTCCCTGTCGTTTCATAACATCGAGTTTCATAACATCGAGTTTCAGCTTATATGCAAAAGCTTTTTCGCTCGGTAAAATATTTTCTCTTTGCAAGTTGGAATCAACCAGCAATATCGCAGCTTCATCGTCGGACAATTCCTTTACGATTGCAGGGAAATTGTGAATATTAGCCATTTTGCCGGCAGTTACACGCCTGTGTCCGGATACAATTTCATATTGTCCGTCAATCAATTTTCTTACAATTATCGGTGTCAAAACTCCGTTTAATCGAATGCTGTTTACAAGTTCGTCCTTACTTTCATTCATTACAACCTTATATGGCTGTTCCTCAAAAGGTTTAAGCTTTGAACAATGGATAAATATGATGTTATCCTCTAATTTATTGTTGATTTCCCTTATACAAATCACATGTTTTTTTGAAATGAAAAAAGACCTGACATTCAATGAATTTCAGTTCTGACAATGTTTACCAATACAGTTTGTATGAAAGATATATAAATAGTAAAAGCCCTTGAAGTATACGAAATACCTCAAGGGCTTGGCTCCCCGTGTTGGGCTCGAACCAACGACAACGCGGTTAACAGCCGCGTGCTC
>CAYMBZ010000102.1:0-2815 GCA_964388835.1 uncultured Lachnospiraceae bacterium | reverse complement strand
CTACAGCAGTACCGGAACTGTTGTAAAAACAGGTAATGCCGTTAAAACCGTAAAGCCAGGTGACAGAGTTGTGGTTTATTGGGGATTTCACAAAAAATACAATATTGTAAATGAAAACCAAGTTGTAAAGCTTGAAAACGATAATATAACTTTCGAAACCGCGGCACTTGCTTTTATTTCAACATTTCCGAATATATGTATCGCTACAATCCGGCGGTTTTAAAACTGAAAGATGATATACAAAACGGCAGACTTGGGAAAATTTACGCGGTTGAAGCGCAGATGAATTGTTTACATCAACCCATAAAAAGACAATGGCTCAAAAACTATCCCGGCGGTATGTTGTACTTTTTGGGTTGTCATTTGATTGACATAGTTTATCAAATAATGGGCGAGCCGCAAAGTGTTATTCCGCTGAGTGTTGCCACGGGTATTGACGGTGTTGATGGCGAAGATTTGTGTTTAAATACAAAAACGGCGTTTCGTTTGTAAAAAGCACGGCGGTGGAACGCGGCGGTTTTGAACGCAGACAGCTTGTTGTTTGCGGCAGTAAAGGAACGGTTGAGTTAAAGCCTTTTGAGTGGAGCGCACCCGAGGCAAAAAATGTGTTTGCACCGCAAACTACGGGGGTGCGTGAGGCATTCGGCGAGGCTTGGAGCGAGAAAGGCGAATATCACAATACTGAGGTTCACGGTAGGTATGATGCAATGTTTAAGGCTTTTGCCGAATATGTCAGAGGAGAAAAGGTAAACCCCTTTGATTATGAATATGAAAGACGGTTGCACAAACTTATTTTGAAAGCTTGCGGACGTAATGAAAATGTGTAAAAAATGTTGTTGATAGGTGGCGGAGGTACATTGGGTAATTACGCGGCAGAGCAATTACTTGCGGATAACTGCGAGGTTGCCAAACTTTACACCGAAATTTTGGGTGCTGAGTTTGAATGGGTCGATAGCGAAACTTATGTGAAAAACAAATACAAAACAGCGGAAATACCGTGGATTTTGAAACATAACAGTTTTTTCTTACAAAAATAGATTGCTCAAAAGTTTTTGAAGCAACGGGTCTTAAAACGGAAGATTTTAAATCAATAAAACAAGGCATACTTATTGAACTTGAAAAAAACAAATGCGGAGGTATAAAAAATGAAAGCAATTCTTGTAAATGATGACAGAAGTTTAAGATGGGACGAGGTTCCGGATGCGGTTATCAAAGATGATGAGGTTCTTGTTGAAATACACGCGGCAGCAATTAACCGTGCGGATTTAATGCAGAGAGAGGGAGATTATCCGCCGCCTCCCGGATGTCCGGATTGGATGGGATTGGAAGTTGCCGGTATAATCGTTGAAATGGGCGAGGAGGCAAAGGCAAAATCAAATTGGAAAATCGGAGATAAGGTGTGTGCGCTTCTCGGAGGCGGCGGTTATGCGGAATATGTTGCCGTTAAGTACGATATGCTTATGCCTGTTCCGAATAATTGCTCCATGGCAGAAGCGGCGGCAATTCCCGAAGCTTTTGCAACGGCATATTTGAATTTATTTCTTGAGGGCGGCATAAAAGAGGGTAACACTTTGCTTATGAATGCCGGTGCCTCGGGACTTGCAAGTGTTATTATCCCTATGGCAAAATCTTTTGGCGTAAGAGTAATAACAACTGTATTGTCGGATGAGATTGCAAACTCAATAAGACACCTTAATGCGGACAGGGTGGTTGTAACAACAAAAGAGGACATTGTTACCGTACTTAAAGAAGAACTTGAAAACGGACATGGAGTTGACGTGGCAATAGATTGCCTTGGCGGAAAAATTATGGGTAAATGCTTGCCGTATCTTAATCATGGAGCACGTTGGATTATGATTGCGGCATTGGCAGGTCAAAAAACGGAAATCGACCTTAAAAATATTTATGTAAGAAATGTCAGAATTATCGGCAGTACACTACGTTCCAGAACGCCTGAAGTGAAAGCACAGATTCTGTCTGAGGTTGTGGAAAGGGTATTCCCGAAGATAGAAAGCGGCGAGGTTAAGCCTACGATTTATAAGGTTATGCCGATAACGGAGGCTGAAGCGGCACAGGATATTTTGTATAATGGGGAGAATGTAGGAAAGGTAGTGCTTGCGGTAAAATGAACGATTTTGAAATTATTCCGGTAGAATACGGAAAATCATATCTTTCGGAAAGTATGATATTTCAAAACGGAGCGGCAGATAAATTTAAGCCTATAGTATTTAAAATTTTCCTGATTAAAACAGGTAAAAAACTGATACTTCTTGATGCGGGGTGCGTAACGATGCCTGGGTTTGAAATGACGGATTTTGTTGACTCCGTAAAGGAGTTGGAAAAATATAATGTCAACCCCGACGATATTACGGATGTGGTGATAACTCATTCGCATCACGACCATATTGAATATATAAACTTTTTTTAAAAATGCGGAAGTTTATATACAAAAAGACGAATATGAAGTAGGAAAATGATAGTTGTTCGTCACAAAGTGTACGAGACAGTCCTAATTTTGTGTAAAGTCTTGAAAAGACCTCCAAGATGGCGTATGATAAATATAACATCTTGGAGGTTTTTAATATGCCAAGGTACAAATTAAGTACCGAAGAAAGGGCAGCAGAAAGAGAAAGAAAAGAAAAATTGAGAAACATCATGAAAGGTCTGGATGTAAAAAATTTTGACGACCTTAAAGATGTATTCAAGCTCATGGTCTGTGAAATGCTTAAAAACGGCTTGAAAACAGAGGACTGCAAGACATTTAATTGCGTGTGTTGACGGGCTTACAGGTTTTCCGCAGGCAATTGAAGCGGTA
>CAYMBZ010000101.1:0-3274 GCA_964388835.1 uncultured Lachnospiraceae bacterium | reverse complement strand
ACAATTTTTGACACGAAAATTATGTACCCTGATTGACTTTTATGGTATGTTATGATATAATATTATACTGTGTCAGACTCTTTTATTATAAAGGAGTTGGTATTAATGGGCAAAGGCTTAAAAGGAAAAGAAATTGGTGTCGGGGTTTACTAAAGAAAAGATAAAAATAATCCGCAAGATTTGTAAGCAAGGGATGAAGATGAGCATAATAAGCGTGGTGTATCAACACAAATGACTGTTGATGCGTGGTTTGATTTCTGGATAACGAATATAGTCGGAGATTTAGCACCAAACACCCTTAGGAATTACAGCGAAAGATACAAACATAATATTCAACCTGTGGTTGGAAAAATGTTGAAAACCGCTTCATTGTCAAAAAGTTTTAAATAACATGAATGAGCGTTATGCGGGTTCTACAATAAGGCAACCCCTTATTGCTATGGGTGCAATGTTTAAATCTGCTTTGATGAACGATTTAATACCAAAGCATCCTATGGATGGAGTAAGATTTACAAAGCCTGTAAAAGTGGAGACAGGTGTGAGTTTCAAGTTTCTGAGTACATTATTCGGACATTCTTCTGTTAAGACAAATCTTGACAGATATGCACACACAACCAATGATTCTATGCTTCACGCGGTACAGCAATTTGAAACAAAAATGAAAAAGATAATGGCGTAAAAATGGAGTATAACCCAAATCAAAAACGCCTGAAACCCTCGAAAATAAAGGAGATATGATAGATTATGAAATTAGGTATAGTGGGGCTTCCGAATGTGGGAAAGTCAACTTTGTTCAATGCAATTACGCAGGCGGGGGCGGAATCGGCAAACTACCCGTTCTGCACGATTGAGCCGAATGTGGGAATTGTAGATGTGCCGGACGAGCGAATAGACAAGCTTGCCGAAATGTACAACCCCAAAAAGGTGACAAGAGCATATATAGAATTTGTGGACATTGCAGGTCTGGTTAAGGGTGCATCAAAGGGTGAGGGCTTGGGAAACAAGTTCCTTTCCAACATACGCGAGGTGGATGCGATTGTACATGTTGTGCGCTGTTTTGATGATGCCAACATTACTCACGTTGACGGAAGCATAAACCCTCTTCGCGATATCGAAACAATCAATCTGGAGCTTATATTTTCGGATGCGGAGGTTATCGATCGCCGTATAGACAGAACCAAAAAGGCGATGAAAGGTGATAAGAGCTTGGCAAAGGAGCTGGAGCTTTTGGAACGTGTAAAGGCGGCGCTTGAGGACGGAAAATCCGCGCGCAGCCTTGAATACACCGAGGATGAGCTTGAAATAATGAAAGAAATCTGTCTTATTTCCATGAAACCGGTAATATACGCGGCAAATGTGGCGGAGGATGATTTCAAAAACGGTATTGAAAACAATCCTTACGTAAAGGCGGTTGAGGAGCTTGCGGCATCGGAAAATACGCAGGTTATGCCGGTATCCGCACGTATTGAGGAGGAAATTTCACAGCTTGACGAGGACGAAAAGCAGATGTTCTTGGAAGAGTTGGGAATGAGCGAATCGGGACTTGACAGATTGATAAAGGCAAGCTACACGCTTTTGGGTCTTATCAGCTATCTGACGGCGGGTGAGCCGGAGGTGCGTGCTTGGACGATTAAAAATGGAACCAAAGCACCTGCCGCCGCAGGAAAGATACATTCCGATTTTGAAAAAGGATTTATCCGTGCCGAGGTTGTGTCGTATGACGACCTTATGGCATGCGGAACCATGACCGCGGCAAAGGAAAAAGGTTTGGTGCGCTCCGAGGGTAAAGAATATGTAATGAAAGACGGAGATATCGTACTCTTCAGATTTAATGTATAACAAAATACAGAGCCCGAAACTGTGATGTTTCGGACTCTGTATTTTTTAGAGATTTTTCAATCTCAATTGTGGTGGTATATATGATAAAAGGGTAAATGATAGTATGCTGTTTGCATACTATATTATCATTATGTGCCGGTTTTGCGGAAATATTCAAAAAAATCGAATAAAACTATTGACAAAATTTCAATGAACGTATATAATGATTTTTAGAATAGATTAGATGAGAATAGTATTTAATATAATTGTGTTACTTGCCTCAGGACTAATCTGTTCTGAGATTTTTTATTATATAAAGCACCCGAGGTGCGGAATAGGAGAGATGAGATATGAAAAAGAAGAGATTAGCGGTATTAATGACAGGAATTTTGACACTCGGCTTGGTGGCGGGGTGCTCGGGACAAAAGGGGTCGGACGGTGCGGAGACCTACAAAATAGGAATTACACAAATTTCGGATCACCCGTCCTTGGATAACTGCAGAACGGGCTTTATAGAAGGCTTGGCAAGCGAGGGCTTTACCGAAGGCGATAATCTTGAGATTGAATTCAAGTCGGCTTCAGATGATATGGCGGCAAATACGCAGATTGCGCAGAATTTTGCAAACAGCGGCAAGGATCTTGTATGTGGAATTGCGACACCGTCCGCGCAGGCACTTTATGCGGCGTGTCTTGAAAAGGGGATTCCGGTAATATTCAACGCAATTTCCGACCCGGTTGAGGCAAAACTTGCGGTGAGCGATACAAAGCCGATGGACGGAATTACCGGCGTAAGTGACAGACTTCCGGTAGCGGATCAGCTGAAGCTTATAAGAAACGTATTGCCGGAGGCGAAAAAGATTGGTATTTTATACACAACCAGCGAAGCAAATTCGGTGAGCACAATAGAAGTTTACAAACAAGAAGCGCCGACATACGGATTTGAAATAGAAGCACTGGGAATAGGCTCGGAAGCGGAAGTTGCGCAGGCGGCGGACGTACTTATGAGCAAGGTTGATTGCATTTCAAACATGACCGATAACACCGTTGTTTCGGCACTGGCGGTTGTGCTTGACAAAGCTAATACCAATAAAATACCGGTATTCGGTTCGGAAGAAGAGCAGGTTAAAAAGGGATGTATCGCATCTGCCGGTCTTGACTACGTGGAGTTGGGAAAACGGGCGGGAGTTATGGCGGCAAGAGTTTTAAAAGGTGAAAGTGTTGCCGATATCCCGTATGAAACTCTTAAGGAATCGAAAATAACGGTAAACAAAGCGGTTGCACAAAAATTGGGTATAACTTTGCCCGAGGATGTGCTGGCAACCGCTGATGAAGTCGGAAACAATAACTGATACGTGCGGGGCGGAGAATTCTGCCCTGCGGTTTCATTTAAAATGAAAGGAAAATGATATATGTCAGGCATTTTGATAGGAATTTTGGAGCAGGGCCTTATTTACGG
>CAYMBZ010000100.1:0-3279 GCA_964388835.1 uncultured Lachnospiraceae bacterium | reverse complement strand
ATCAAAATGCGGACGGCACCGTAACCGTTCCGGAAGCACTTATACAGTATATGGGTACAGATATAATAAAATAATCTGTATAAAACGGGGCAGAAATTGCCCCGTTTTGTGTATGCGAGAATTTTGAAATTTTATGAAAATAAATCGTACCAAAAATGAAAACAGAGAAAAAAAACACAAAAAGCGAAAAAATATTAATATATTATGTAAACTAATGTATAAAGTTATTCACACTGTAAAAAAATGTTTTCAACACCAAAAACCATTAATTTAAGTAGATTTTTCAAAGTTATCCACCTTATCCACATAGTTATCCCACAAAAAGTGTGGGTAAAGAAATGGCTTAAATGCTGAAACGTTGGAAAAACGGGGTGGTTTACACAAAATTATGCATTTTTTACACATTTTGAAACAAAAATTTACACATTTATCCGAAATCGAATGTTGAAAAAAATAAAAAAGTCAGCATTTATGCGGGGGTACGAAAAAACATAGTTATCCACACCTGTTGATAAAATGAGGTATAAATGAATTTTTATACAAGAAAGGAAAAAAGAATGATTACACCCAGACTTGAGATGATTTTGCGGCATATCAGCGGTGATTCCTGTGCGGATATCGGAACAGACCATTGCTATGTTCCGATAAAGCTTGCGGAAAAAGGAGTGCGGGTGATTGCGACGGATATTGCGGCAGGACCGCTGAAGATGGCGGAAAAGCATACAAAAAAATACGGAAAAAACATAGAACTGCGCATAGGAAACGGCTTGGATCCGATAAAGGCGGGTGAAACCGATACAATTGTCATTGCCGGAATGGGCGGCGAAATGATAGAAAAAATAATATCCGAAGAACCGGATAAAGCCCACGCGGCGCATTTGGTTATTCAGCCAATGAATGGGCAGTATGAGCTGAGGAGGTTTTTGGCGGAAAACAACTTCCGGATAGTAAGCGAGGATATAGCCGTTGAGGGTTTTAAGGTTTATAACTTAATCGAAGCGGTCAGCGGAAAAGGTGACACGTATGAAAAGGAGATAGATGCGCATTTGCCGAAATCTTTGCGGAATAATGAAAATTTTATGTCCCTTTTAGAAAAGAAAAAGAGGGAATTTACGCGGATTTATAATGGACTTGCGGCATCTGCGGTGCCAAAGGAGGCGGAGATTACGAGGTACAAAAACTTGCTTGATGAGATCGCAAGGATTGAAGCGGAACAGAGGTCAGAGAAAAAGGAACAGGAGGAAAAGATATGAAGCTGAAAGAAATTACGGCGAAAATCGAAGAGGAATTCCCGACGGAGACAGCCTATGAATGGGATAATGCAGGACTTATTTTCGGGGACGGAGAAAGCGAGATAAAAAAGGTAATGACAACGCTGGACGTTACCGAGAGCGTTGCGGAGCAAGCGGTAAATTGGGGCGCGGATTTGATTATTTCGCATCATCCGCTGATTTTTTCTCCCACAAAAAAGATTAATAATGAATCCGAAATCGGGCGGATTTTGCTGACAGCCGCGAAAAATGGAATAAGCATTTACGCAGCGCACACCAATTGCGATGTGGGGAAAAACGGGATAAATGCCCGCCTTGCGGAAATTTTTGAATTGGAAGAAGTTGAGCCGTTGGAAGAAAACGGGCTCGGCAGAATAGGAAATCTTGCGCGGGATATGGGCCTTGAAGAATTCGCCGCATATGTTAAAAATAAGCTGGCCACGCCTTATGTGCGCGCCGGCGGCGGAAAAGGGAGTATAAGCCGTGTTGCGATAGGTTCCGGCGCATGTGCGGACAGTATTGTAACGGCGCGGAAAAAGGGCGCGGATGTGATGGTTACAGCGGATATGAAGTATCACGAAATGCTTTCTGCCGCGGCTTGCGGTATAGCTGTAATAGATGCGGGGCATTACCCGACGGAGGTGTGCGCAAAGAAAATTTTCGCGGAGATTATTTCCTCCTGCCCGGTTGAGGTAAAAGAAGCGAATACCGAAGATATTTTCAAATATATTTAAAGGGGGCGGGAAAATGGCGGATATAATTTTAATTGCCGCGGAGTTTGTGATTTTAGTTTGTGTGGTTGCTTTGTTTTTGAAAAAAAATAACACGAATGGGGACACAAAAATAATAGAAACGGTAAAACTTCTCGGTGATATGATTTCGCAGAATCAAAAAAATACCGATGAATTTCAATCGAAAAAATTTACCGAAATTGATAAGAACATCACCGAAAAGCAAGCGGAAATGAATAAGGCGGTACTTGCAAATTTGTCTCAGATGGAAACGCGGTTCAAAAGCTTTGAACAGACTAATGAGCAAAAGCTCGAGGCAATGCGCTCGGTTATGATGAAAAGTCTTACGGCAATGCAGGAGGACAATTCCAAAAAGCTTGAGGATATGCGAAAAACAGTTGATGATAAGCTCCAAAAAACTTTGGAGGAAAAGATGAACGAATCCTTTAAAATGGTCGGCGAGCGCCTGGAACAGGTGTACAAGGGTCTGGGAGAAATGCAGACTCTTGCGACGGGTGTGGGTGACTTGAAAAAAGTGCTTTCCAACGTAAAAACACGCGGAATTTTGGGCGAAATTCAGTTGGGCGCAATTTTAAAGGAGATACTTGCTCCGGAGCAGTACGAAGAAAATGTCGTAACGGTGCCGGGGAGCAGAAATCCCGTGGAATTTGCGGTAAAAATGCCAAATGATGACGGATTTGTGTATCTGCCGATTGACTCGAAATTTCCGAGTGACGCGTTTTATGATTTGCAGAATTCCCGCGAGAAGGGGGACGCAGAAGCGGCAAAGGCGGCGGAAAACGTGCTGTTTTCGAGAATAAAATCCTTTGCAAAAGATATTCATGACAAATACATAGAGCCGCCATACACAACCGATTTTGCCATAATGTTCCTGCCTTTTGAGGGGCTTTACGCTGAGGTGGTAAACAGCGGCATGGTGGAAGTTTTGCAAAACCTGTACAAGGTGAACATTGCGGGCCCAAGCACAATGGCGGCGCTGTTAAATTCACTGCAAATGGGGTTCAAAACTCTTGCTATACAAAAGAGAAGCACCGAAGTTTGGGAGGTGCTGTCTTCCGTCAAAACCGAATTCGACAAATTTGCGGAGGTTTTGGAATCGGCGCAGAAGCGTATCGACCAAGCAAACAAGGAGCTGGATAAGCTGGTGGGAACAAGAACGCGCGCAATACAGCGGCGTCTAAAGGATGTTCAATCCGGCGTGGGACTTCCTGGAGAAGATGACAGGGACATATAAATGAGACGCAGGGCTGTCAAAT
>CAYMBZ010000099.1:0-3290 GCA_964388835.1 uncultured Lachnospiraceae bacterium | reverse complement strand
GCATACTTATCATGCATGTAGTGGATGATATTCATTGTATTTACATACAGGCGGCTGAGCCAGCGGATATATATGTCAAATCGTTCCATAACCGCATCATAATCCAACTTATCGGAGTCCATAACCGGCATTTGAGGTCCTATATGCATATTGCTTGTGGTATCATATCCGCCGTTGATTGCAATAAGCAAAAGCTTTGCAAGGTTACAACGTGCACCGAAGAACTGCATCTGCTTTCCGACTTTCATTGCGGAAACACAGCACGCAATAGCATAGTCATCGCCGTAAATCGGGCGCATAACATCATCATTTTCGTACTGAATTGAATCGGTGTCTGCGGAAAGCTTTGCACAGAATTTTTTGAAGTTTTCCGGCAGAGATGTTGACCACAAAACGGTAAGGTTCGGCTCGGGTGATGAACCGAGCGTGTAAAGCGTATTAAGCATACGGTAGCTGTTTTTGGTAACAAGCGTTCTGCCGTCCTCACCCATGCCGCCTACAGCTTCGGTAATCCACATGGGGTCTCCGCCGAAAAGCTCGTTATATTCGGGAGTTCTTAAGTGACGTGCAATTCTGAGTTTCATTACAAAGTCGTCCATTAATTCCTGAGCGCCCTCCTCTGTAAGGGTACCGTTTGCCAAATCGCGTTCAATATAAATATCGAAGAATGTGCTTACGCGTCCCAAAGACATTGCCGCTCCGTTCTGCTCCTTAATTGAAGCAAGATAAGCAAAATATGTCCACTGAATTGCTTCACGTGCGTTTGCTGCCGGCTCACTGATGTCAAAACCGTACATTGCCGCCATGTCCTTCATGTATCCGAGGAACGTAATCTGTTGGAACAGCTCCTCACTGAGTCTTACGCGATCGGTATCAAAATCGCCGTTTGCAAGGTTGTTTTTATCTTTCTGCTTCTCTTCAATAAGTTTGTCAACACCGTACAACGCAACTCGGCGATAGTCGCCTATAATTCTGCCGCGGCCGTATGCATCCGGAAGACCTGTAATTACATGGCACTTACGTGCCTTTCTCATTTCGTCCGTATAAGCTCGGAATACACCGTCATTATGTGTGGTACGGAAAGCAAATTCAGTTTCAACCTTTTGGCTGAGTTTGTATCCGTATGCCTCGCATGCCTGGCGTGCCATTCTCATACCGCCGAACGGGTTTACACCCCTGCGAAGCGGACGGTCGGTCTGCATGCCGAATATAAGCTCATTTTCCTTGTCGATATATCCCGGTGCATAGTGGGTAAGCGAAGAAACGGTGTTTGTGTCAACATCAAACACACCGCCACGCTGTCTTTCAAGAGCAAAATATGTTTCAAGCTTTTTCATAAGCATATCGGTGCGCTGTGTTGCACCTGCGAGAAATTCGCTGTCACCGGTGTACTCGGTATAGTTGGTTTGAATGAAATCGCGTACATTGATTTCGTTCTGCCAGACACCCTCTTTAAATCCATTCCAATTATTGTGCATCATCTTTTTTTCTCCTCCTTGATGATTTTGCCGAACACATAAAAAAGGCAATCCAACTTCTGACGAAATTGAATTGCCCAGACGGTCGGCATTATAGTATTTACATTCCACCGCGGTGCTCCGCGTAAATCCGTCAGTAATGTAAATCAATGTCATTATACAATAAGATTTTTGTTTTGTCAATAAGCCGTCGAAAGAAGTAGCATCTTGCCGAATTTAAGCACCTGCCGTGATGCATTTTTGTAAAGAAATAAACAGATAAAAAAGAATTTTTTCCCTTTTCGAACAAAAAAAACGGTAAATCATATTATGGTAAAAAGGAGGTATGGTGCGATGAGAAATACTGTATGTATTGTCGGAGGAGATATGCGCCAGATAACGGTTGGGAAGCTTCTTTCGGCAGACGGCTATAAGGTTACGGTATTGGGATTTGACGACAGCCGCACAATCTCGGATATAAAATCGGCGGATGTAGTCATTTTGCCGGTTCCGGTAAGTTGTGATGATGTCAATATTAATGCTCCGTTTGCCGATAAGCCGATAGCGATTGAAGAGATAACAGAAAGAATTTCTGCCGGTACGCTCGTACTCGGAGCGCGTTTTTCCGACAACGTAAAGGAAAAGCTTGAAAGCAAGGGGATTAAGTGCGTCGACTATTTAAGACGTGAAGAGCTTATAATCAAAAATGCAATCCCGACGGCAGAGGGTGCGCTGGAAATAGCTCTCAGCGAAATGCCGATTACCCTGTTTAAAAGTCGTGCGCTTGTTATGGGCTACGGCAGAGTGGGAAAGGTCATGGCGGAAAAACTACACGCGCTTGGCGCGTATGTTTCGGTATCGGCACGGAAGTGCGAGGATTTTGCATGGATAGAGGAAAGGGGAATGATACCCGTACACACAAGCTCTGTATCCGATTCTATAGCCGATTTTGACCTCATAATAAATACAATTCCCGCAATCGTGCTGGATGAAGAGGCACTCGGCAAGGTACGCGGCGATGCACTGATTATTGACCTTGCATCAAAACCCGGAGGTGTGGATTTTGAAACCGCAAAGAGTCTCGGGAAAAATGTAATATGGGCATTATCTCTTCCGGGAAAGTCCGCACCGATAACCTCCGGGAAAATAATCAAGGATACCATTATAAATATTTTATCCGAAACGGAGGTGTAAAAATGGAATTAATCGGTAAAACAATAGGATTTGCAATGACGGGTTCCTTTTGTACATTTTCAAAAGTTTTAAAGGAGCTTGAAGCATTTTCATCGCAAAATGCGGATATTATTCCCATTATGAGCGAAACGGCATATGCTACCGATACACGATTCGGTTCTGCAGAGAAATTTCGCACCAGACTTGAAATGATATGCGGGAATTCGATTGTAAAGTCCGTAAAAGAAGCTGAGCCGATAGGACCCAAAAGCTATCTTGATTTGCTGATAATTGCACCTTGCACGGGAAATACTCTGGCAAAGCTTGCGCAGGGCATAGCGGACAGCAGTGTAACCATGGCGGCAAAAGCGCATTTGCGAAATCAAAAACCGGTGCTTTTGGCGGTTTCCACGAATGACGGATTGGGAAATGCCGCAAAAAATATCGGTACATTGTTAAACAATAAGCATATCTACTTTGTGCCGTTCGGTCAGGATGATTACATCAAAAAACCAAATTCACTTGTGGCGGATATGAGCCAAATAATTCCCGCGGCAAAATCCGCACTTGACGGAAAACAACTACAGCCGATATTGTGCTGATTATATATATCAACTAAAGAAAATGGGCTTGCAGAGCGCGTTCCGCAAGCCTTTTTTG
>CAYMBZ010000098.1:0-3383 GCA_964388835.1 uncultured Lachnospiraceae bacterium | reverse complement strand
TACACACAAACGAGCAGGTTATGGACGGAACGGGAACGGTTGAATGTGTACCGGTACTGTTTGAAAGCATACCAAATGATTACAGCTTATTTGATATGGGATATTCCTTTGCACCGCACCCCGGAGGAGGATATGCGTGCTATGTGCTGTCATATACGGGAGGAGCGACCTTGAAATGGTTCCGTGATAATTTTTTCGACATTTCTTATGCAGAGATGGATAAACATGTACCTGATGAGCCGACGGATATTTTGATAATGCCGCATTTTGCGGGCGCTGCAACGCCGTATATGGATACAAACTCAAGGGCGGCATTTTTCGGATTAACATTTGAGCATACCAAGGCGGATATATATAAAGCGATGATGGAGGGAACGGCATATGAAATCGCGCTTAATCTGGAAATTTTAAAAAAGAGAGGTCTTGAGCCGAAATCGGTAACCGCAACCGGCGGCGGAGCAAGGTCGGATGTTTGGCTAAAGATAAAGGCAGATGTTTTGGGTATGCCGGTAACCGCACTTGATTGCGGAGAGATAGGCGGCGCGGGCACTGCTTATATGGCAGGTGCGGCTGTCGGAATATATCAAAAGGATACACGGCTTGCCGAGAGACGACAGACTTTTTATCCTGATAAGGAAAGGCATGCATATTATGCAAAACAGCTTGAAAAATACAAGAAAATCTATAAAGTCGCAAGGGAGGTTTTAAAAGATGAATAAATATATCGGTCATCCTCTGCAAATAAGCGGCGTGGAGGAAATCACTCTTTCAAGAGGAAAGGGCAAGGGTATGTCACTTTTGCAAATAAGAAACGGCGCAGGTCTTGAAATAACCCTTTCACCGGATCGCGCAATGGATATGGCACGCGTTACCTTTAAGGGTGACAACATGGGATATTTTTCGCCCTGCGGATATGTTGCACCCGCCTTTTATGACCCCCACGGTGCGGGATTTTTAAAGTCATTTACGGCAGGATTTATGACCACTTGCGGACTTACGGCGGTGGGTTCGCCCTGTACGGATAATGGGGAGGAGCTTCCGCTTCACGGTACGGTGTCAAATACTCCGTGCGAGAATTATTTTCACAGCGAAACGGATGAGGCAATTGTTGTGTGCGCACAAGTGCGCGATGCGGCGATATTTGCACATCAGCTTATTATGGAGCGCGAATATGTTATTTCAAAGGCGAAAAACGAGATTTCCTTGTGTGACAAAATTACAAATATAGGGTCTGGTAATACCCCTCTTGAGGTGCTGTATCACTGCAATATGGGTTATCCGCTTTTGTCGGAAAATACCGTTTTGTCTGTTCCCTCAGATAAAATCGCGGCGAGGAACGCACATGCCGAGAGTGATATCAAAAATTGCTTGAAAATGGAAAAGCCACAGGCGGGATATGAAGAAATGTGCTATTATCACACATTGAACGAGGGCAGAGTGTCCGCATATAATCCCGAGATAAAAAAGTGCGCGGAGATAATATTTGATGTTTCCGAACTTCCGTACTTTGTTGAATGGAAGATGATGGGAGAGCATGACTACGTGCTGGGGCTTGAACCGGGGAACTGCCTGCCGGACGGACGCGATGTTATGCGCAAAAAGGGTATGCTGGAATTTTTAAAACCCGGAGAGACAAAAACACATCACTTAACCTTTAGATTCGAGGAGGAATAAAAAATGCTTGTAACACTTAAAAATATATTGAAAATTGCAGAGGCTTCAAAATGCGCAATAGGGTCTTTCAATACTCCAAATTTTGAAAGCTTAAAGGCTGTTATCGGTGCTGCGGAGGAACTGAATTTGCCGGTTATCATAATGCATGCACAGCTGCATGAGGAAATGGGACTTTGCAAAATGGATGAGATAGCACCGCTTATGCTTTTCATGGCAGACAGGGCAAAAGTGCCGGTGTGCGTGCATCTTGACCACGGCACAGACCTTGATTATATTAAAAAGGGACTTGATTTGGGCTTTACCTCGGTTATGTATGACGGTTCGGCACTTGATGATGAAATTAATTTTGCAAACACCGCAATCGCTGTTGAAACGGCGGCAAGATACGGTGCGAGCGTAGAGGCGGAAATCGGTTCGATGGGGGCAAGAGAATCGGGAGTAGGCGGCGGCGAGAGCATTTACACTTCGCCCGATGCTGCAAGAAAATTCTCGGTTGAAACCGGTATAGATGCACTTGCATGCGCTTTCGGAACGGCTCACGGAATTTATTTAAAAGAGCCTAAGCTTGATTTTGATAGACTTTGTGAAATAAATAAAATTACCGATGTTCCGATTGTTATGCATGGCGGAAGCGGTGTGAGCCACGAGGATTACCGCAAGGTTATAGAGCTGGGTGTGCGTAAAATAAACTACTATACATATATGGCAAAAGCGGGAGCTGAAGCGATTTTAAACAAAAATTACAGTCAGTTTCACGATGCCGCGGGCGATGCGGAAGCGGCAATGAGAGATGATGTCAAAAAGGCAATGCTGGTATTTGCCGGTTAATAAAAAGGGGATAGGTTTTATGCGAGAGGAACTTTTCAAATTGCGGGATGAGGAATATGCCGAATTCCACAGCCGTCTTGTGCCTAATATTGAACGGGCAAGCATAATCGGCATAAGGGTGCCGAACATAAGAAAAACTTGCAAAGAAGTATAAGGGGAGTGCTGAGGCAGAGGCTTTTTTGAAATGCCTGCCGCATGAATACTATGACGAAAACATGCTTCACGCAATGCTGATTGCGGAAATTGCAAATTTTGACGAATGTGTCGGAAAAACGGAGCGGTTTCTTCCGTATATTGACAATTGGGCGGTCTGTGACTCGCTGTCTCCAAAAATTTTTGCAAAGGAAAAGGAGCTCATTTTGGAAAAAATCAATATTTGGATTCAAAGTGAGCATGCCTATACCGTAAGATTCGGTGTGGGTATGCTTATGAAGCATTTTCTGGATAAGGATTTTAAGAAAGAATATGCGGAGATTGTTTTAAACATAAAATCCGAGGAATATTACGTGCGGATGATGTGCGCGTGGTTTTTTGCAACGGCACTGGCAAAGAAGTGGGAGGATATTATTCCATATTTTCAAGAAAAACGACTTGACGCATGGGTGCATAACAAGGCAGTGCAAAAGGCATGCGAAAGCCGAAGAATAACCGAGGAACAAAAGGAATATTTAAAAAGTATAAAGATTTTGAACGATAAGGGCGAAAATTGAGGAAAAGTGATTTTTTTGAAGAAAAGTGACTTTTTGAAAAAAATTGAGAAAAAGTATGGAATTTTCTGTCGGAGTATGATATAATTGCAGTGTATAAAAATTAATACATTCGCACAGAGTGTCGGTTATATCGCATTTGATAAAGGTATAGTCGGTGAAAAGGGAATGGGG
>CAYMBZ010000097.1:0-3392 GCA_964388835.1 uncultured Lachnospiraceae bacterium | reverse complement strand
CATTTACATTTCTGATTTTTGTGATATAATATATGAAGAAAGACAAGTTTAAGTCTTTTGTAAATGAAAAAAATATTTAAGCAAAGGATTCAGCTATGGGAAAAATAATTGCCGTAACAAACCAAAAGGGCGGCGTGGGAAAAACCACGACTGCGGTTAATCTTGCCGCATGCCTTGCTTACAAAAGAAAAAAGGTTTTAATTGTGGACAGTGACCCCCAGGGAAACGCTACATCGGGATTTGGCGTGAGCAAGGATTCGGTTGAATATTCTTTATATGATTGTCTGGCGGATAATACAAGGACGAAGTCTGCTGTTATTAAAACTTCCTGCCGCGATTTATCGTTGCTTGCATCACTTCCGGAGCTTTCTGCCGCGGAAATTGAGCTTGCCGGTGAAGAAAAACGCGAATATTTTGTTAAAAATGCGCTGGAAACGGTACGCGACGACTATGATTTTATAATCATAGATTCACCTCCGGCACTGGGGATGCTTACAATTAATATTATGACGGCGGCAGACAGCCTGCTTATCCCTATTCAGTGCGAATACTACGCTCTGGAGGGTTTATCACAGCTGATAAGTTCGGTTAAAAATATAAAGAAGTCGCTGAATAAGGAATTGGAAATCGAAGGAATCGTGCCGACGATGTTTGATTCAAGAACAAACTTGTCTCAACAGGTACTGGACGAGGTGAAAAAGTATTTTCCGGATAAGGTTTTCGAAACTATTATACCGCGAAATGTGAGGCTTTCCGAGGCACCGAGCTACGGTCAGCCTATCATTAAATATGATATAACCTCAAAAGGCGCGGAAGCGTATTTTTCGCTGGCACGCGAAGTAATTAACAATAACAAGGAGTGGTCAAATGGCTAAAAATGGCTTGGGAAAAGGGCTGGACGTGTTATTTGCCGAAGAGGAGGAAAAGCAAGGGATTCGTGAGGTCAAGATTACCGACGTAATGCCCAATAAAAATCAACCGCGAAAGGCTTTTGATGAGGAAAAGCTTGAAGCTCTGTCCGAATCAATTAAAGAGCATGGAATGATACAGCCGATAGTTGTTACCGAAAACGGCGGCGGGTATACAATTGTGGCAGGTGAGCGCCGATGGCGCGCCGCAAAAAAAGCCGGAGTGAAAAAAATCCCTGTAATTATAAGAGATTACGATGATTTGGCGGTGCGTGAGATTGCCTTAATAGAAAATCTGCAGAGAGAGGACTTGAATCCTATCGAAGAAGCTATGGGATACCGAGCACTGATGGACGAATACAACCTCACTCAGGAAGAAATAAGCACAAAAATCGGTAAAAGCCGAAGTGCAATCGCCAATTCCGTGAGGCTTTTGACATTGGACGAGGATATCAGGGGAAAACTGATATCGGGCGAAATCACCGAAGGACACGCAAGATGTGCGCTGTCAGTTCCGGCAGGGGTTGTGCGTGAATTTTTTGTAAACCGCATAATTGAGGACGGGCTGAATGTGCGCCAGTCGGAGCTTCTTGCAAAGGATTTGGCAAAAGCACCGTCACCGAAATCGAAAAAACAGCAGAATACCGCATATAAGATAGAGCTTGAGCGGATTTCGCGAAATCTTGAACAGTTCCTCGGAACAAAAGTGAGACTTTCGGGGACAGAAAAAAAAGGCAAAATCGAAATTGAGTATTACGGAAATGAGGACCTTGAGCGTCTGCTGGAGCTCATAAAACGGGGGTAAAAAAAAGTGGAAATGAAAAAGAATGAAAACAGCATGGAAAAAGGCGATAACAAAAGCTTAATAATGTATACGTCGCTGATTTTTATTGCGGCTGTAATTATGATTATTTTGTCATCCTTTGGTCAGCGCCACCTTGAAGAAATGAGGGTAAGCGAAAAGGCGGCGGAAAATGTGAGCCTTTCAAACAAGGCGGCACAGGTGAGTGAAGAAAATATGCAGCTGGTAGAGCTGAATAAGACTCTTATGCATGAAAAACAGGCACTTACAGAGGAAAGGGACACACTTCTTGTCGAAAAGGAGACGGTTTCAAAAGAAATATCCGGATATTCGGCATTGATTACCGTTTATGACAAGCTTTGCGGCGGAAATAAATCGGAAGCACGCGAGCTTCTTGCGGGAATTTATACCGAGGATTTATCTCAGGAGCAGAAGGAAATTTACGATACTCTTGCGAAAAAAGTACAGTAAACCTACCCATATAATATACAAATTGCAAAGAAATGGAGAAATGAAAAATGTTAGATATTAAATTGTTAAGAACGGAACCGGAAAAAATTAAGGGAGCACTTAAAAATCGTTGCAACGATTTGGACATTGAGCCGGCGATAGAGCTGGATGCAAAACGCCGTGAAATTCTTGCCGAAGTTGAGCAGATGAAGGCGAAGCAGAACGAAATCACAAAGCAAATTCCGGCAATGAAAAAGGCGGGAGAAAATACCGATAGCATTTTTGCGGAAATGAAGGAACTTTCGGGCGAAATAAAGGTGCTTGATGCAAAGGTAAGCGAAATTGATGAGCAGCTGAGAGATTTCATGCTGAGAATCCCGAATATTCCGTCAGATAAGAGCCCGATTGGTGCGGATGACAGCGAAAATAAGGAAATCAGAAAATGGTCTGAGCCACGCAAGTTTGATTTTGAAACAAAAGCGCACTGGGATATCGGAACAAACCTGGATATTCTCGATTTTGACAGGGGTGCAAAAATTGCCGGCACACGATTTACCGTTTATAAGGGATTGGGCGCAAGATTGGAAAGAAGCGTTATTCAATATTTTTTAAACACGCACACAGAGAACGGATATACCGAAATTTTCCCGCCGTATATGGTGAACAGAGCTTCCATGACCGGAACGGGTCAGCTCCCCAAATTCGAGGAAGATGCGTTTAAAGTGGCAAACAACGGCTATTTTATGATACCTACAGCGGAAGTTCCGGTAACAAATCTTCACAGAGACGAAATTTTGGACGGAACAAAGCTTCCTATTAAATATTGTGCGTATTCCGCATGCTTCAGAGCGGAGGCAGGTTCTGCCGGACGTGATACGAGAGGACTTATTCGTCAGCACCAGTTTAATAAGGTAGAATTGGTTAAATTTGCTCGCCCGGAGGATTCATACGCAGAACTGGAATCTCTTACAAATGATGCGGAAAGACTGTTACAGGGATTGGGAATTCCCTACCGCGTTGTATGCCTTTCAACCGGCGATTTGGGCTTCTCATCAGCATGTACCTATGATATAGAAGTTTGGATGCCGAGCTATGGCAGATATGTTGAAATTTCTTCATGCTCCAACTTTGAGGATTATCAGGCAAGACGTGCAAATATCAGATTTAAGGACAGCCAAAAGGATAAGGCACAGCTTGTTCATACATTAAACGGCTCGGGATTGGCTGTAGGA
>CAYMBZ010000096.1:0-3465 GCA_964388835.1 uncultured Lachnospiraceae bacterium | reverse complement strand
GGCTATGAAGCCGTTCGTTGGCTACAACATGGCATCATATTGGGGACACTGGCTCGAAATGGGTAAGAAGCTTGGCGAAAAGGCTCCTAAGATATTCCATGTAAACTGGTTCAGACAGGATGACGAGGGTAACTTCATGTGGCCGGGATTCGGCGATAACATGAGAGTTCTTCTCTGGATTTTGGACAGATGCGCAGGCAAGGCTGATGCTACAGACAGCGCTATCGGTTACATGCCGAAGCCTGAGGATATCGACATCACAGACCTTGACATTGATAAGGACACATTGGAAGCACTTCTTACGGTTGATAAGAGTGTATGGCTCGAGGATGTTGAAAATCAGAAAGAATATTTTGCGCAGTTTGGTGACAGATTGCCGCAAGAGATTGCCGAAGAACTCAAGAAGCTGGAAGCAAACCTTAAGAAATAAGAGTCTTTCCAAAAAGTTAAAAGTTTTCGAAAGAAGCGATTGTGATTATGCAATCGCTTCTTTTTTTTGCATTTCCCAGCATGGCGGCTGCTCCAACGGAATATTTTTACATATATCAATCATAACTATTGAAAAAATGCGATAAAAGTGCTATAATTCTATTATAAAAAATGAAAGGATCGAATTTATGTTTGCAGATGCTATAATTTTTGACAAAGACGGAACACTTCTTGATTTTGACGCCTTTTGGCTGACTATTTCGTTTAAAGCACTTGATGATGTTCTTGTGCGCTTCGAAAAACAAGAGGTGCCGAAAGAGGAATTGCTTGAATCTTTGGGAGTATATAACGGTGTTACAGATATTGACGGAGTTTTGTGCCGCGGTACATACGGGCAAATGGGGCAGTGCGTGTACGAAGTTTTAAAACGATATGGGTGTACCGCTTCATGCGATGAAGTTGTCGACGTTGTTGTTGATGCCTATGAGAAAAATTTTGACATCGGGGAAATCAAACCCACCTGCCAAGGTCTTACAGACGCGCTGATACAATTGAAAAAGCAAAATAAAAAACTTGCGGTTGTGACTACAGACAACGAAAAAACCACCCGCAAGTGTCTTAAAGCACTGGGAATTGAGGAGATGTTTGATAAAATCTATACCGATGACGGAAAAGTCCCGACGAAGCCCGACCCGTATTGTGCACTGGATTTCTGCCGCGAAATCGGCGCAGATAAATCACGCGTGGTTATGGTGGGCGACACGTTGACTGATGTTGAATTTGCAAAAAATGCGGGGATATCGGTTATTGCCGTAGCAAAAAGCGATAAGAGCAGAGCGATTTTATCCCCGCTTGCGGATGCTGTGGTTTCCGATATACAAGGAATTTTGGATATAGTGAAGTAAAGGAGCTTTATGGTTACAGGAATTTTTGCGGGTGTTATGTGGGCACTTGAAACCGTGATTTTGGGGGTTGCTATGGGAATGTCACCCATGGTTTCAACTGCGGAGGCAGTGTTTTTGGCACCTTTTGTTACGACTTTTTTCCATGATGCGATTTCTGCTGTTTTCGCCCTTGCATACAATGGGATTAAGGGAAATTTGAAAAAAATACTTGCGATATTCACAACCGCGGACATTAAATGGCTTATTTTGTCCTCTGCAATAGGAGGTCCTGTGGGAATGACGGGGTATGTTTTGGCGGTAAATAACATGGGGGCATCGGTAGGAGCTGTCGCAAGCGCCGTTTACCCCGCTATCGGAACGGTGCTGGCTTTTCTTTTCCTTAAAGAAAGAGTTAAATGGTATCAATGGATATTTTTGATATTCACGCTACTTGGCGTTTATGGGATAAGCTATTCTCCGACTGTGGACATCGCGAATTTTTGGCTCGGTCTTGCGGGAACGTTCATGTGCGCATTCGGCTGGGGCGTTGAGGCGGTAATACTGGCAAAATGCCTTAAATCGCCTAACATAAAAAATGAGTATGCCTTGGCAATTCGTCAGACTACGTCTGCCGTGATATACGGCGCTGTTATATTACCTGCGCTCAGCGCGTGGGATTTCGGCAAAAAACTTGTTTTTGGCGGCGAGGGCACACTTTTTGCGGTAATAGCCGGCGCGGCATTCTGCGCAACGGTTTCCTACTTGTTTTATTATAAAACCATTGCAAAAATCGGCGCGGCAAAAGCAATGGCGCTTAATATAACCTATACGGCGTGGGCAATGATTTTTGGAGCACTGTTTCTTAAAGACAAAAGTATTTTCGAACCGTTTACACTGTTATGCTCTGCTGTGGTGGTTGCCTGCGGGATTCTCGCGGCAACGGACATAAAGGTACTTTTTGCAAAAGGAAAAAATCGATAATTTTCGGAACATCGAACAACCCTCGGGCGGATTCGATGTTCCTTTTTTTGCGGAAAATTCACGCTACACAAAACTTCCGCACTTTTAATTCTCTTGTTTCTTTGCAACTTCCCCTCAAATCCCGCCACCTTTCCTCACCTACATGGCTTTCCCAATGAATTGGGAAGCTGCCAACGCAGCGGTTGATGAGGTTGATATACAGTGCTTACCATTTCGCTATTTTGCAATTGCCTCTTTCTCGGAGTATATTAAAATACATGATAAAATATATGCAAGAAAGGCGGTTGACCGAATGGAATACAAAAAAATCACAGCAGAAATAACTGAAAAATTCAAGAAATACCTGTATGAAGAGGAAAAAAGCGAAAATACAATAAAAAAATATCTTCGGGATATTCGTGTTTTCAACGAATACATCGGCGGAAAAACAATTGAAAAACGAAATATTTTGGAGTACAAGAAAAGCTTATGTGAAAAATATGCCCCAAAAAGCGTAAATTCAATTCTATCATCTTTAAATAGCTTGTTTATCTATATGAACAGATACGATTTAAAGGTAAAAACATTAAAAATCCAGCGAAAAATATTTGCCGATAAAGAAAAGGAGTTGACAAAAGTCGAATATGAAAGATTGCTTAATGCGGCAAAAAGCGGTAATAACGAAAGGCTCTATTACCTTATGCAAACGTTGGCGAGCACGGGACTTAGGGTATCGGAGATAAAGCATGTTACGAGGGAAGCTGTTTTTGCAGGGCAAGCGACAATAAGCTGTAAAGGCAAAATTCGTCAAATATTTTTGCCGAAAAAGCTTTGCAAATTGCTGAAATCGTATATGAAAAAGAAAAATATAAAATCGGGCGCAGTTTTTGTTACGCGTTCGGGTAAGCCCTTAGACCGGCATATGATATGGAAATCGTTAAAAAATATATGCGATATCGCAAATGTCGCTAAAAGCAAGGTTTTTCCGCATAATTTACGGCACTTATTTGCAAAAACATTCTACAGTTTGCAAAAAGATATTGTGCGATTAGCCGATATATTGGGACATTCATCGGTGGAAACCACTCGCATTTACACAATTGAAAGCGGAACAGAGCATATAAAGCTGATTCAAAAACTGGGTCTGCTTAGGTGCTGAAAATAAAAAATGCCACATAATCGGTATTATGTG
>CAYMBZ010000095.1:0-3502 GCA_964388835.1 uncultured Lachnospiraceae bacterium | reverse complement strand
TCAAAAGTTCCACATACTCCTCCGTAAGCAGTTCTTTAGGATTGTCCTTGTTTTTTAGGTTGTGGATTAAAATTTCTTTAATTTAAGGATATAAAATTAACAAGCCGTCACTTGGAATGCTTCGTGACGGCTTATTCTATGTGTAAAATTGTAAAAAGTCTTGAAAATAGGCAAAAAATAATGACTTCAACTTTTTATTAAAATTGAAGTCATTATATGGTGGAGATATGGGGATTCGAACCCCAGACCTGTTACATGCGAAGCAACCGCTCTCCCAACTGAGCTATACCCCCAAATAATCAACGCATTGCTTCGGCGTATTTAGCAGAATTCATCTTTGATGGACTTATTCTACCACATTATTTGAAAAAATGCAACAGAAAAATCAATTTTCGATAAATTTATTTGAAAATGATGTGCAAGAATTACGAAAAAATGTTAAAACCTATGAAAACTTCCGATATTCCTCATTCTACGGATTTCCGGACCTCTTTGCCAAAAGCGAAATCCGTGGCTTTTCCAAAAGGAGAGGTTCCGCCTCAGCAGTGGTGAGGACGGGGAAAGTAGATAACTGAGAATAGATATAACGAAATCGGTTGAAAAATTGAAAAGCAGCGGCAATGGCAAGCCACAAAACTTGACGGGAAATACAAGGAAGAAATTGCGGTAAGATTTGTTTTGCGCGGTTTCGACTCATACGAATTGTTAATCATGCCAAGCTTTACCTCATATAATTCAATGATATTCGCTTTCATATCCCGCAGCCGCCACGCGACTATCGCGTGGTTTCCTAATTATACAAAAAACGGAACAAGCTTTGCTTGTTCCGTTTTGGTAGCGGTAACTAGATTCGAACTAGTGACACTACGGGTATGAACCGTATGCTCTAGCCAACTGAGCTATACCGCCATGTCAAACGACAAGATTTATTATACATCATAATTGCGGGAATGTCAATAGTTTTTTTGAAAAAAAAGAAATATTTTTTAAAAAATGAAATATTTTGTGTTGAAATCGGAATGGTTTAGTGATATACTGAAATAATAAGAGAGAAAGGGAGAGCGTATATGAGCATAAAAGGTTTTTTCGGACACCTTAAAACGATAACAAGGCACAGACATGAGGTTATTAAAAATTGTGCCAAAGCGGGGGTTTTAAAACAAGGACTTTTTCATGACCTGTCCAAGTATTCGCCGAAAGAGTTTTGGTGCGGGGTAAGGTTTTATCAGGGTGACAGAAGCCCAAATGAAATGGAGAGACGAGAAAAAGGCTATTCCTCAGCTTGGCTTCATCATAAGGGCAGAAACAAGCATCATTTTGAGTATTGGACCGACTATAATCCGGAAACGGGAAAATACGGAGCGGTTAAAATGCCGATTGAGTATGTAAAAGAAATGTTTTGCGACAGGGTTGCGGCAAGTAAGATATATCAAGGGAAAAATTACACCGATTCCCACCCGATTGAATATTTTGAGCGGGGACGGAAAAACAGATTGATTCACCCGGAGACCTCCGATTTCATAGAAAAACTTTTGGTTATGCTTTCGGAGTGCGGGGAGAAAGAAACCTTTAAATACATACGCGGTGCGGATAAATATTAAGCGAAAGGAAATGAAATACATATGAAAAACGACAGCACGCAATTTAAAAGAATGACGGAGGAGAATATACCGAAGCTTATAGCATCACTTTCGGTGCCGACGGTAATAAGCATGCTGGTGACCTCGGTTTACAATATGGCGGACACTTATTTTGTATCACGTTTGGGAACGAGTGCGTCGGGAGCTGTCGGCGTGGTATTTTCGCTTATGGCGATTATTCAAGCGGCGGGATTTGCGATAGGAATGGGATCCGGAAGCATGATATCACGCCTTTTGGGACAGAAAAAGGAGGATGAGGCGACCGAGGTTGCATCCGGCGGATTCTTTTTGGGATTGGCGATAGGCATTGTTCTTGCCGCGGTGTCAAGCTTTAAAATCAAAGAATTGATGATGCTTTTCGGTGCCACCGAAACGATTTTGCCGTATGCGGTGAGCTATGCGCGGTATATTATTTTAGGAGCACCGATAATGATAGTGTCCTTTATAATGAATAATATTCTGCGTTCTCAGGGACGTGCAAAATATGCGATGTTCGGGATAGGTTTCGGCGGCGTTTTGAATGTGGCGCTTGACCCGCTTTTTATATTTGCGTTTGATATGGGCATTGCGGGAGCCGCGGCGGCAACCTTGCTCAGCCAGTGCATAAGTTTTGTGATTCTGCTCGTAAGTTTTCTGGGCGGAAAGAGCACCGCAAAGTTGAAAATATCTAAGATATCACGCAGACCGGGTAAATATTTTGTAATTTTGAAAACCGGTTTGCCGTCCCTTTCCAGGCAGGGACTTTCGAGTGTTGCGACAATGCTGTTAAATCGTAATGCGAGAATTTACGGCGATGCCGCAGTTGCCGCAATGAGTATTGTGGGAAAGATATTTATGATAATTTTTGCCGTTTTGATAGGAATAGGTCAGGGATTTCAGCCTGTTGCCGGATTCAATTACGGTGCGGGGAAGTTTGGCAGAGTGAAAAAGGCGTTTATATTTACACTTATAATGGGTGGCGTGGTTATGATAGTTATGGGAACGCCGGTGTATTTTTGTGCGGATATGCTTATGGAACGTTTCACAAAAGGTGATGAAAATGTTATAAAAATAGGAAAAGCGGCACTGCGTATGCAATGTTTGGCACTTCCGCTTATCCCGATAAGCACTGTGTGCAATATGACCTATCAAACAACGGGAAAATCATGGACGGCAACTTTGCTTTCCGCTGCGCGCCAGGGATTGTTCTTTATTCCGCTGATTATGGTGTTTCCGGCAAAATTCGGTATAATAGGATTGGAAGCGGCTCAGCCGGCGGCAGACATTTTGGCATCGCTTTTCTGTGTGCCTTTCGGAATAAAATTCCTGAATGAGCTGAAAACAAAGAGCAGAGATGACGGATAAAATTTGTGTTGTAATTTTATTGGATTTATGGTATAATAGACGCACTATTTAGATGCCACCCGATTTTGTCAGTGTTTAAGCGGGTTTGGAGGCTTCCTTTAGAATTAAAAGAAAAAACAAAAAGGTAGATGCCAAAGGGTAACTAAAATAAATTAACAATCCAACAGATAGTGTTGCTGTTTTATTTCAGATAATAAAAGTAAATATTTATAATAAGACAATTATTTCTGGTTAGAAGTGATTGTCTTTTTTTATAGCCAAAATTGAAAGGAGAAAAACAAAATGAATAAAAAGAAATTTTTAGAGCAGGTACATTCAAAAATTAAAAAGAGAGAAAATATGAATATCGAATTGAGAGATACTTGCATAGAAATTGATGCCGGAAAAAGTGTAGTTTTCAAAATCAACTCTAAAGGCGGAATGTTCTATTCGGCAGATAATCAATATAGAGAAATTGTCGATAAACTTTGTGATGAAATACAACCAATTGTTTGCAGTGTCGATGAATACCTATGAGC
>CAYMBZ010000094.1:0-3623 GCA_964388835.1 uncultured Lachnospiraceae bacterium | reverse complement strand
ATTATAAATTATTTTTAAAAAATTCTTTAACGGAAGAGGTGGCTTCTTCCTCATCCTCGCCGTTTACGGTTATGCGCACGGTGTCACCGCATTTTACATTTAATCCCATAACCGCAAAAAGGCGTTTTAAATTCGCACTTTTATCGCCTTTGGTTAGTGTAATGGAAGATTTAAATTCTCCCGCCTTTTTTATTAAAAGTCCCGCAGGTCGTGCGTGTATGCCGGTTGAATCCGTTATTGTGTAAGTAAATTCTTTCATATATTAAAGTTCCTTTCTTTCTTTTTTTAATTATTATGCTTAATTTTTCAAAACTTTATACCGCAAGAGTATTTATAAATTGACAAATATAAAAAAAACGTTTATAATATTGTAAGTAAAACGGAGTTGATATTTAGTGTACAAAATAGTAAAAAAAGTAATTTTAAATCCAAATGTAACGAAAATGGATATATATGCGCCCCATATAGCGAAAAAAGCCGAGCCGGGGCAGTTTATAATATTGAGAGCATCGGAGGACGGAGAGCGTATTCCCCTCACCGTTGCCGATTATGACCGAGAAAAAGGAACGGTAACGATAATTTTTCAGATAGTGGGCTCAGCAACGGAGGAACTTAACCATAAAAATGAGGGTGAATGTATTCCGGATTTTGCGGGACCGTTGGGTAAGCCGACCGAAATAGAAGGGCTTAAAAAAGTTGCGGTTATAGGCGGCGGAGTAGGATGTGCAATCGCTTATCCGGTAGCGAAAAAGCTTCATGAAAACGGTGTTTCGGTTCATTCGATTATAGGCTTTAGAAGCAGTGATTTAATAATTTTAAAGGATGAATTTGAGGTTGTTTCCGAAAAAACGATGGTTATGACCGATGACGGAAGCTTCGGAGAAAAGGGACTTGTAACCGATGCTTTGAAAAAATTAATTGAAAGCGGAAACGAATATGATGAAGTAATCGTAATAGGTCCCTTAATGATGATGAAATTTGTGTCCCTTCTTACAAAGGAATACGGAATAAAAACTGTTGTTAGTATGAATCCGATTATGATAGACGGAACGGGAATGTGCGGCGGTTGTCGCCTTACTGTGGGCGGAGAAGTTAAATTTGCCTGTGTGGACGGTCCGGAATTTGACGGTCACCTTGTGGATTTTGATGAAGCGATAGAAAGAGCTTCCATGTACCGACCTTTCGAGAGAAAGGCTCATGACAAGGCTTGCAGACTTTTTAAGGGGGTAGAATAAAATGCCGAATATGTCACTTAAGAAAAATGAAATGCCCACTCAAAAGCCAAATGTAAGAAATAAAAATTTCTCGGAGGTAGCTTTGGGATATTCGGAAGAAAACGCAATAGATGAGGCTAAAAGATGTTTAAACTGCAAAAATACGCCTTGCGTTTCGGGGTGTCCGGTAAAAATTCATATTCCTGCCTTTATAAAAGAAGTGGCAGAAGAAAATTTTGAAGAGGCTTATAAAATAATTTCTCTTTCAAGCTCACTTCCCGCGGTGTGCGGACGTGTATGCCCTCAAGAAAATCAATGCGAGGGAAAATGCGTAAGAGGAATAAAAGGTGAAAGTGTTGCCATAGGAAGATTGGAAAGATTTGTAGCGGATTGGCATAATAAAAAAGGGACACAAAAAGTAGAAAAGCCCGTGCCTAACGGACACAGAATTGCTGTTATAGGTTCAGGTCCCGCCGGACTTACTTGTGCCGGGGATTTGGCAAAAAAAGGATACAGTGTCACAATTTTTGAAGCTCTTCATGTTGCGGGCGGTGTTTTGAGCTACGGAATACCGGAATTTCGTCTGCCGAAAGAGATAGTTCAAAAAGAAATCGATTCCCTAAAAGAGCTGGGGGTTGAAATTAAAACCAATATGGTAATAGGAAAGGTTTTATCGATAGACGAATTACTTGATGAGGATTTTGAAGCTGTATTCATCGGAACGGGCGCAGGATTGCCGAGATTTATGGGTATACCGGGCGAAAATTTAAAGGGAGTTTATTCCGCAAATGAATTTTTAACCCGTGTAAATTTGATGAAAGCATATCTTGACGACTCAAAAACTCCGATTAAGGAAAGTAAAAAAGTTGCCGTTGTTGGCGGAGGAAACGTCGCAATGGATGCCGCAAGATGTGCAAAGCGTTTGGGAGCCGAGGAAGTATATGTGGTTTACCGCAGAAGCGAAAACGAGATTCCGGCAAGAGCGGAAGAGGTTGAGCACGCAAAAGAAGAGGGCATAATTTTTAAATTTTTGACAAATCCCATTGAGATTTTGCCGGATGAAAATAAATTTGTGGGCGGCATAAAATGTGTTGAAATGGAGCTGGGAGAGCCGGATGAGAGCGGAAGATGCCGACCTGTTATAAAAGCGGACAGCGAATTTGTAATAGACGCGGATTGTGTGATAATGTCAATAGGAACAAGCCCGAATCCTCTTATAAAATCTACTACGAAAGGGCTTGAAACTAAGGCGTGGGGCGGAATTATAACCAAGGATGAGAGCGGAATTACCACAAGAGAAAATGTATATGCCGGCGGTGATGCCGTTACCGGTGCCGCAACTGTTATAATGGCAATGGGAGAGGGAAAAGCCGCCGCCGCTGCAATAGACCGAAATATCTGCGGAAAATAAGGAGGAAAAAATGCTTGCCGTTGAAAGAAGAAACAAAATAGAGGAACTCATTCAAAAAAATAAGAGTGTGCTTGTTCCGGAGCTGGCAAAGCAATTTGATGTTACTACCGAAACGATTCGCGGTGACCTTGAAAAGCTTGAAAAGCAAGGTGTTCTTATAAGAACCTACGGAGGTGCGATGCTTGTTGAGGGTTCGGAGTCAGATATTCCGATTTCCGATCGCGAGATAATAAATTATGAGGGAAAGGGACGAATAGGAAAGCGCGCCGCAAAAATAATTAAAGACGGTGAAACGGTTTTTTTGGATGCATCCACGTCAAGTTTACATATTGCAAGAAATATAAAGGATAAGAAAAGTGTAACCGTTATAACCAATTCCGAACGAATAATTAACGAGCTTGCATCTTGCGAAAATATACGGGTTATGTCAACAGGCGGACTTTTGTCTCAGAGAAATATGTCATATGTGGGCAGAATTGTTGAAAAAACCATACGTGAAAATTATTTCGCAAACAAGGTGTTTTTCTCTTGCCGCGGCGCTACGGTGGCGCGGGGACTTACGGAGTCAAATGAAGCGGAGGCGGAAATTAAAAAGGCAATGATTGATTGCTCAGAGTCGGCAATATTTTTGTGTGACTATACAAAAATAGGAAAAATCGGAGTTCCGGTTATAAGTGATTTCAGCCGTATCGATACACTTATAACCGATACAAAGATGACCGATGAGTGGAGCAATATGCTCGCCGAGAATGATATAAATTTAATAGAAGTTATTTAAAAAAGCAAAAACCCCCGAATTAAGATAATAAGGGGGTAAGCTTTTTTTAATTGTAAGCAAATCTGTAAGCCGGGTTCTGTATTGGACGATCATCTATCTGTGGCAGGGAGTCACCTCACTGCTCAAGCCATCAGCCGCACAATGCCGAGCAGGCTTAGCTGTGCTGTCGATGTTGCTCCGGATGGGGTTTACACGGGAATTCAGTTACCATCTTCCCTGT
>CAYMBZ010000093.1:0-3841 GCA_964388835.1 uncultured Lachnospiraceae bacterium | reverse complement strand
GTGAGCGGCTGCCTGTGATAGTAATGCTGTGTCAAACTTTCAGTGCCTCTTATAGCGGTTAAGCCTGTAATAGCCCCTTATAGGGGCAGTGCAAGCCGCCAGTTTACTGGTGGTTATGACTATCTATTTAATGTAAGAAAGTGCTTCCGAAATCGTTCTGACACCGATTGCGTTAAATCCGTCGGGAATTTTTATTCCTCGCAAGGATTGCTTGGGAACAACAGCGGTTTTAAAACCGAGCTTTGCCGCCTCGGCAATACGCTTTTCAAGCTGTGAAACGTTTCTGAGCTCTCCGCTTAGTCCGATTTCTCCGATAAATACCATATCGGATGGAATTTGCATATCTTTTTTTCCTGTTGCAATAGCGGCGCAGAGCCCTAAATCGATTGCGGTTTCATCGATTCGCAAGCCTCCTGCAACATTAACATACACGTCATAATTGGAAAGCCCGACACGTGCGCGCTTTTCCAAAACAGCAATCATGAGAATGACACGGTTTAAGTCGATACCGGAGGACATTCTGCGCGGATTGCCGAATCCTGTCGGTGTAACAAGCGCCTGAACCTCGGCGAGAATACTGCGGCTACCCTCCATTGCACAAACGATTCCCGAACCGGAATTGTTTTCGCTTCTGCCCTCAAGAAGCATTGAGGATGGATTTTTAACTTCGGTAAGCCCGGTGTTGCCCATCTCAAAAACGCCTATTTCGTTGGTTGAGCCGAAACGGTTTTTAACGGCTCTTAAAATTCTGAAGGTCATATTTCTGTCGCCCTCAAAATACAAAACACAATCCACCATATGCTCAAGAACCCTCGGACCTGCAAGAGCACCGTCCTTTGTTACATGACCTACAATAAACATTGAAATGTCCTGCTGTTTTGCTATACGCATGAAAGCGTTGGTTGCTTCACGAACCTGAGGAACGCTTCCCGCCGCCGAGGAAATTTCCTCACAGCTCATTGTTTGTATCGAGTCGATAATGACGATTTCAGGTTCGGTTCGATGGATACATTCGATGATTGTTGCAACATCCGTTTCGGAAATCAAATATACATCCGGACAATCAACACCGAGGCGCTCCGCACGAAGTTTAATCTGTCTTTCCGATTCCTCACCTGATACGTAAAGAACTCTTTTTCCCTCGGACAAATACTTGCATATTTGGAGCAGGAGCGTGGATTTTCCTATTCCGGGATCGCCGCCGACCAGTACAAGCGAGCCCTTTACCAAACCGCCGCCCAAAACGCGGTCAAGCTCGCAAAGTCCGGTTTGATACCTTACCTCCAAATCGGTTTTCACCTCACGGAGGAGAGTTGCCGCTCTTAACGGCTTTGCGGCGGAGGCTGCCGCAGAGGTCTTTTTTGTATCCGATATTACAGTTTCATCCATTGTATTCCATTGTCCGCAGGAGGAACATTTTCCGAGCCATTTCGGACTTTGGTAGCCACATTCGCGGCAAATATATGCGGTTTTTGTTTTCATACTGAATTTTCCTCATCAATTTGTAGTATTTTCTGAAATTATATAATAAGTGAACGATTTGGATGTCACTAATTCATTTTACATGAATAAAAATTTTTGCTTGCAATTCTGCATTTTAGATAAATTTTGCACCTTCAGTGCAAAGCTGAATTATTTCTCTCAAAACAGCTAAATTAAATTCGCCTTAGCTGACCGTAGGTCGATTTAGCTACGAAGTTCAGCATGCGCAAGCAAATTTAACTCGCCGTCAGGCGAATTTAGCTGATTTTAAGCATTGAATGAAATCATTATAACACATTTGTATGACTATTGCAACAAAAAAACTGACAAAACATCTTCTTTTATCGGTAAATGTCATGAAAAATTCAGTTATTTTAAAATTTTATATAAATATTATTAACAAAGTTAAAAAAAGTTGTGGACATTTTTTCAAAATGTGGTATAATGAAATAGTTAGGATAGTTAACTTGGGTGCATTGCGCCCAAAAAAAGACATAGGAGGAATAAACCAATGAGTAAAAAATTCGTTTACTTATTCTCAGAAGGCGATGCGTCTATGAGAGAATTGCTTGGTGGTAAGGGTGCAAACCTTGCCGAGATGACCAAAATCGGTCTTCCGGTACCACAGGGCTTCACTGTTACAACCGAGGCTTGTACTCAGTATTATGAGGACGGCAGAAAAATTAATGATGATATCCAGGCTGAAATCATGGAATACATTGTTAAGATGGAGGAAATCTGTGGCAAAAAATTCGGCGATAAGGAAAATCCGCTTTTGGTATCCGTTCGTTCGGGTGCAAGAGCTTCAATGCCGGGTATGATGGATACAATTTTGAACCTTGGTCTTAATGAAGACGTTGTTGAAGCAATGGCTGCAAAGTCAGGCAACGCACGTTGGGCATGGGATTGCTACAGAAGATTCATCCAGATGTATTCCGACGTAGTTATGGAAGTAGGTAAAAAATATTTCGAACAGCTTATCGATGAAATGAAGGAAGCTAAGGGCGTAACTCAGGATATCGAACTTACAGCTGAAGATTTGAAAGTTCTTGCAGGTCAGTTCAAGGACGAATATAAAGCAAAAATCGGTAAAGACTTCCCGACAGATCCTAAGGAACAGCTTATGGGTGCCGTTGAAGCGGTATTCCGTTCATGGGATAACCCGAGAGCTAACGTTTACCGTCGTGATAACGATATTCCTTATTCATGGGGTACAGCGGTTAACGTACAGATGATGGCATTTGGTAACATGGGTGACGATTGCGGTACCGGTGTTGCATTTACACGTGATCCTGCTACAGGTGATAAGGGTCTCATGGGTGAGTTCCTTGTAAACGCACAGGGCGAGGACGTTGTTGCCGGCGTTCGTACTCCTATGCCGATTGCCGAAATGGCTGAAAAGTTCCCGGAAGCTTTCGAGGAATTCAAGAAAGTTTGCGCTATTTTGGAAGACCACTACAGAGATATGCAGGATATGGAATTTACCGTTGAAAACAAGAAGCTTTACATGCTACAGACAAGAAACGGTAAGAGAACAGCTAAGGCTGCTCTTAAGATTGCTTGCGATCTCGTTGATGAGGGTATGATTGATAAGAAGCAGGCAGTTGCTATGATCGATCCGAGAAACCTTGATACACTTCTTCACCCGCAGTTTGATGCAAAGGTATTGAAAACAGCAACACCTGCAGGCAGAGGTCTCGGTGCGTCTCCCGGTGCCGCTTGCGGTAAGATTGTATTTACAGCTGAAGATGCAGAGGCTTGGAATGCAAGAGGCGAAAAAGTAGTTCTTGTTCGTCTTGAAACTTCACCTGAGGATATCACAGGTATGAAAGCTTCACAGGGTATCTTGACAGTTCGCGGCGGTATGACTTCTCACGCAGCCGTTGTTGCTCGTGGTATGGGTACATGCTGTGTATCCGGTTGCGGCGACATCAATATGGATGAAGAAAACAAGAAATTCACTTTGGCGGGCAAGACATATAACGAGGGAGACTATATCTCAATCGATGGTTCTACCGGTAACATTTATGATGGCATTATTCCTACCGTTGATGCTGAAATCGCAGGTGAGTTCGGCAGAATTATGGAATGGGCTGACGAGTTCAGAACATTGAAAGTCAGAACAAATGCAGATACTCCTGCAGATGCTAAGAAGGCAAGAGAACTCGGTGCTGAGGGTATCGGTCTTTGCCGTACAGAGCATATGTTCTTTGAAACAGACAGAATTGCGGCTTTCCGTGAAATGATTTGTTCAGATACAGTAGAAGAAAGAGAAGCTGCTCTTGAAAAGATTCTTCCTATGCAGCAGGGCGACTTCGAAAAGCTTTACGAAGCTTTGGAAGGAAATCCTGTAACAATC
>CAYMBZ010000092.1:0-3933 GCA_964388835.1 uncultured Lachnospiraceae bacterium | reverse complement strand
TGCATAATAAAAGCCTCCCTTGCATAAAGGGAGGGGAACCGCAGCAGGTGGTGGAGGGATAGTGAAGAGAAAACATAATTCCGATTTAACAACCAATGCGAGAGCTTTGCGAAAGAATATGACAAAAGAAGAGCGACATCTTTGGTATGATTTCTTGAAAAACTATCCTGTTAGATTTTTGCGGAAAAAGTGATTGATGACTATATTATTGATTTTTACTGTCATAGTGCAAGGTTGATTATTGAGCTTGACGGCTCACAACATTATGAGGGAATCGAAAAAATATCTTTAATAAAAATACAAATAACAAATTGATTTATAAATATAGAGGTGTAGTAATGGCGAAAAAGCAAACAAGAAAAAAGACTTCCGCGAAAGCCGCGGGAGCAAATAAAAGGAGAAAAAAAAATGCCGCGGCGGCTAAAAGCAGATATTCATATGCCGCGGCAGGCGTGTGGACACTGTTTGCCGCGGTGATGATAAGCATTTTTACATACGGAAGCGCGCAAGCACCCATCGCAGAATGGATAAATGATGCAATGTTCGGATTGTTTTCGGTAACGGCGTACTTGGTACCGCCGGTACTTTTTGCGTTGGGGATTTATGTTTTTAAAGTTAAGCGTTCGGACAAGCTTCTAATTAAACTGTGTTTGTCTTTGGCGGAAATTATATTGATAAGCTGTTTGGTAATGCTCTTTTCAAAGGGTGAATTTCCGAAAATTTCAACTCTGTGGGGTTACGGTACGGAAAATCTCGGTGGCGGAGTGTTGGGCGGAACACTTGCGATTTTGCTGTCTTCGCTTATCGGAAAAGCTGCATCTGTGGTTGTTGTGCTGGCGCTTATTGCGGTAATATTGAGCTTAATACTTAAAATTTCCTTTGTAAGTATCCTTGACAGCTTTGCGAGCGGATACAGAAGTGTCCGTGAGGAATTTGAAGACGTCGAAAAGGTGGATTTGACCGAAAAAGGTAAAAATGTTTCCGAAAAGGTCAAGGCACATAAAAAAGCCGCACGCAAATCGGAAAATTCGGAGGGACAAACGCAGAATATAGATGTATTCTCAAATGGCGGAGAGGTTGAACTGAAAAAAGAGGAAAAGGCGAAAAAGGAAAGTAAGCCGGAAGAGTCGGAAAATGTATTCGATCCGAATGTGTTCCTCGAAGAGGTTGCGGCACAGCTTCCACAAACGGAGGGTGTAAAGGAGCTTTTGGAGGAGCAGAAAAAGAAAAATGCCGAGGAGGAAAAGCCCCAAAAGGTTTCCGCGGCAACAGCGGAAGAAAAAGCACAGGTAGCCGATGAAATCGAAAAATCCATAGAAGCTCCGGCTGTTGAATACAAAATGCCGCCTATCGAGCTTTTGAAAAAGGTAGAAGAGGTTTCGGGCGATAAGCGCCGCGAAATGTATGAAACGGCGAATAAGCTGGTGAAGATTTTAAAGGATTTCGGTGTGGATGCAAAACTGCTTCAGGTAACACAGGGTCCGACGGTAACAAGATATGAAATTCAGCCGTCAACCGGTGTGAAGCTTTCAAAAATAACAGGTCTTGCGGAGGATATTGCGCTTAATCTGGCAGTGCCGACGGTTTTGGTGGCGGCAGTTCCAGGCAAGGCGGCTGTCGGTATTGAAGTTCCAAACAATACTGTTGGAACGGTTTCCGCCCGCGAGCTTATGGAAAGCGATAAATTTAAAAAGGCAAAGTCAAAACTGGCGGTGGCACTTGGTAAGGATATCGGTGGAAATGTAGTAATAGGAGATATTGCTAAGTTCCCGCACGTTTTAATCGCCGGCTCAACCGGTTCGGGTAAGTCAGTATGTATAAACACAATAATAACAAGCATATTGTATAAAGCGGCTCCGGATGAGGTTAAACTCATAATGATTGACCCTAAGGTGGTTGAGCTTGGTGTTTATAACGGTATTCCGCATTTGCTTATTCCGGTTGTAACCGATCCCAAAAAAGCGGCGGGAGCGCTTAATTGGGCAGTGGGCGAAATGATGCGGAGATATGCGTTGTTTGCGGAAACCGCCACAAGAAATCTTGCCGGATACAATGAACATATAGCAAAAGAGGGGGGAGAAAAGCTCCCTCAGATAGTAATAATCATAGATGAACTTGCCGACCTTATGATGGTTGCGGCAAAAGAGGTTGAGGACTACATCTGCCGTTTGGCTCAGCTTGCAAGAGCGGCGGGATTGCATCTGATAATAGCAACGCAAAGACCGTCTGTTGACGTAATAACCGGACTTATTAAGGCGAATGTGCCGAGCCGTATTGCTTTTGCGGTTTCAAGCGGTGTGGATTCCAGAACAATTCTTGATAAAGTTGGAGCGGAAAAGCTTCTGGGAAAGGGCGATATGCTCTATCATCCGACGGGTATGCCGAACGCGGTGAGAGTTCAAGGCGCATATGTTTCGGATGAAGAAATTGAGAATATAATAAGTTTTATAAAGGAAAATTCCGAGCAGACGAATTATGCTCATGACCTTGAGGAACATATTGAAAGAATAGCGACGGGAGAAAACGGCGTAACCGACGAAGATGAGGGCGAGGATGCCGATGAGCTTTTGCCTCAGGCGATAGAGCTTGCCGCAGAGCTGGGACAAATTTCTACGGCGATGGTTCAACGGAAAATGAAAGTTGGCTACGCAAGAGCGGGCAGAATTATCGACCAAATGGAGACAAGGGGTCTGATAAGCGGCGCAAACGGTTCAAAGCCGAGAGAGGTTTATTTGAACAGAATACGCGGCGCGCAGGAGGACATGTTTGCCGTTGAGGATAATACCGATGGCAGCTATGAATATGACGATGAAGAATGATTTTTTACCGGTTTCAAAAGCCGACATGAAGCGGCGCGGCTGGGACAGTTTGGATTTCTTGTATATATGCGGGGATGCGTATGTAGACCATCCGAGCTTCGGGCATGCAATAATAATGCGCGTTTTGGAAAGCCGAGGATATAAGGTGGGTATTATCCCTCAGCCGAACTGGCACAGTGCGGAGAGTTTTAAGGTTCTCGGACGTCCCAGATTGGGTGTTTTGGTATCTGCCGGGAATATGGATTCCATGGTGAATCGGTACACCTCGGGAAAGAAGCGGCGGAGTACAGATGCATATACCCCGGGAGGAAAAGCAGACGGGCGACCTGACCGTGCAACGATTGTTTATTGTAACCGAGTGCGTGAAGCTTTCGGAAATATTCCGATTATAATAGGCGGGGTGGAAGCAAGCCTTAGGAGATTTGCGCATTATGATTATTGGGATGACAAGGTGCGGCGCTCAATTCTTTTGGACAGCAGAGCTGATATTCTCATTTACGGAATGGGCGAGAAACAGGTAGTCGAAATCGCGGATTGCCTTGAAAGCGGCATGGATGTTAAGGACATAACATATATCAAGGGAACATGCTATCTTTCCGGAAACGACGATATTTTTGACAGTACGGAAATTCCGTCTTATGAGCAGGTTGTGTGTGATAAGAGTGCATATGCAAAGTCCTGTCAAATACAGTATTATGAGCAAAATCCGTATATTGGAAAAACGCTTCTTCAAAAGCACGGAGACAAATATTTGGTGCAAAATCCGCCGGCTGAACCGCTTTCGCGGGAGGAGCTGGATGATGTATATGAGTTGCCTTACATGAAAACCTATCATCCGATGTATGAAAAATACGGAGGGATAGATGCTGTAAAAGAAGTAAAATTTTCCATAACAAGCTCAAGAGGATGTTTCGGAAGTTGTAACTTCTGTTCTCTGGCTTTTCATCAGGGAAGAATTGTTACATCAAGAAGCCATGAGTCGATTATGCGCGAGGCGCGTGAAATGATTGAAATGCCGGATTTTAAAGGGTATATTCATGATGTTGGCGGACCTACGGCAAATTATCGTTTATTAAAAAATAGGAGAGATAAAAATGGATGCAAGAAAAGGAAA
>CAYMBZ010000091.1:0-4017 GCA_964388835.1 uncultured Lachnospiraceae bacterium | reverse complement strand
CTTCTCCATATATTACCGTTATATCTTTCGCCTCGGTTTACCTCGGAATAGCATTTACCGATTATATTCATCAATACAAGCTTTCTTCTTGCGGTATCTATCAGCGGATTTTCAAATACCTGCTGCTTAAATATTGCGGGACTTCCGTCAAATAAAATATTTATATTGTCCTCCCCGTTCGAAATGCAAATTCCGTTTTCCGTATCGTAAACTATAAGTCCCAGTTTGTGTATATCGTTTACATCTATGTATAATTCTCCATCCGCGCAGACGGTAGAAATATCCGTAAGCTCACCGTTGTTGTAAAGCTCATATTTTTCAATCCCTCCATACGACAACGCATGAGCCGCCGTCTGAAAAAACAGGCATAAAAGTACGGCTGTAATCGCTGTAATCCAATATTTTTCAGCATTTAAATTTTTCACGTCACATCACCCTCAAATTGCGTATTCCGATATACGTTACATTTCCGTCATGAAAAATACTTTGTTAAATTATTTTTTCAAAACAGTTAAATTAAATTCGCCGATTCCGCTGACAGTAGTCAATTTTGTCACAAAATAATTCAGTGTGCCGGAGCACATTTAGTTCGCTGTTAGGCGAATTTAGCTGATTTCAAGATTTACTTAAAATTATTATACCATACTAATTTTCAAAATTCAACACATTTTACGCAACAAATTATCACAGCACCGTTATGCGCGCAAAAAGCGAGAGCTCATCACATCTCCTGTGCCTCACGCTTTTCTTTTGCATTGTTGCGCCGTTTTTCCGCTCTTTCCGCAAAAACACGCTCACGGGTTTTTGCAATTTCATCGTTAAGCATTTCCGCAATATGTATTCTTCCTACCGGGTCAAGCTTTTTAATGCCGTTTAAAAGCACCTTTTCATCCCGCGGCTTCATCTTGTATTTAGGCATAAAGAAACTGTCGCTGGAATTTTCATATTTGCACAAATAATCTATCGACACCTCAAAAAATCGTGCAACTTCCATAATATCGCACACTCTGAAATGCTTTGTAACACCCTTTCTGTAATTTACAAAGAAATTCGGATTTAATCGGCAGTTTAATGTACAATGCCGCTCACTGATTCCGTATTTCTCCAAAAGATGTTGCATATTACGATACAATATCTCATCTATAGATTTCATTTTACCTTCCCCCTATTCTTACCCTTTCGAAAAACTGCCGAAAATCCGTGATTTTCCGAAAAAGCAATCACCCACACGTTTAATACGGCAGATTCCCGCACCTATCTATCATTTCCCCGACAGACCGTGACAAATCGTAATAAGCCTTTTCAGTCTTTCTGTCGCATCGTCTTTCATACCCTCGTTAATCCATTCTATATACAACCCAAACAATGCGCATTTTGTAAATCTTGTCATTATCTCCCTGTCGTATTCGCTTATTTTATCCTTTGCCGCCGAAAAAGCGGTTTCAAAGTAAGTTTTAACAACATATTCACATATTTTCATCAAATACCGCTCATATATATCCCTGTTTACCGAATTGTAAATATGCAAAAACGCCCTCTTATTTTTAAGCGTAGATTGAAACGCCGCATCCACCGCCTCATCAAGGCTGCTTATGCTCGGATACTTTTGTATCAAAGCAGGCACGGTCTCTGTAGCAATTTCTTCAATCAGCGACGGAATGTCTTGAAAATAGTAATAGAAAGAATTTCGATTTATGCCGCACCCCTCGGCAATCGCCCGCACGCTGATTTTATTAATCGACTTTTGGTTAAGCAGTTCCAGAAAAACCGATTTTATTGTTTCTTTTGTACCGCTCGGCATAATCTTTTCTCCGCACCCAAACGAAGTATCAGCTTTTTCATCCATCACTGATGAATAAAGAAATTAAAGTACTATATCCGCATATACCGGAGAATGGTCGGTTGCATCCAGTGCATATTGGTCTGTAACGATTTTGTAGGTCAAAACCTTGTATCCCTCGCCGCGCGCCACGATATGGTCAATCGAATGTGTATGGTCCTTTTCTGTTTTCGCTCCGGTAAAGCTTCCATCCTCATTTTTGACAGGGTCACCGTGGTGCGAGCTTATGTCATCTTTTTCGATTGCTTCATTGTACAGCATGCTGACTCCCGCTTTCGGGTAGACCTTCGTGAACACTCCGGATGTACATGTGCAATTCATATCACCGAAAGCAAATACCGGGCAATCAAATCTTTCCGCCAACGCTTTCATCAATCTGCTGAGCTGAGCGGCATTTTTTTCTCTTACCAAATCATGCACCTCGCCTGTCATCCACCAAAAGTGAGTATTGCATACAGCGAATTTTTTATCCTCCGCCGACAGCACCGCCCAGGCTATTGACTTTGAAGTATCCGTTGTATAATCCAAATATTCAAATCCTTTTGCAATAAGATTATATTTTTTCTTGAATGCCAGCGGCACAAAAACAACGTTGTCGCAAAGGCTGGTTCCGACAAAAGTATACTCCGCAGACAATTGTTCCAACATTCCGCTCTCATACCAGCTTTTGTCAACCTCCTGGAAGCCGATAATATCAGGCTCATAGATTTCATACACCTTGTACATATTGTCTTTTCTGTTCCCGGGCGGATTGTTAAAATAATTTCCCCAGATATTTGTTGTCATAATTCTCAAATTCATTATACCGCATCTCCTTAAATTTGTTCCATTAACAGAGAAACACCCCGTTTATTACATATGATAACACAATTTTTTACCGCTGTCAATTCACAAGTGTTTAATTGTCAATGATGTGTTACCCATTGACTTTTAGAATATTTGCGGTACAATGTCTATACAATAAAAGAATAACATTAGTATTGTTTTTAGTCCGGCTGAAAAGCCCGGTGCTACCGAACGGCGAGGAATTCCCCAACCGCTTTTTTGAAATAAAACACGTGATGGTCGCGTGGTTCAAAAAAAAATAACCGATGTGCAAAAACTCCTCATATGTGTTATTATAAAAATAACCTGCCTGTCAAAATAAAAAACACATAGACATAAATAGTTTAGCACACACAAAATGGAATTGCAAGTATCATATTGTATCTGCTCCTAAATATAGACGGAAAGTATTTTATGAAGAAAAAATTTTGAAAATACGAGAAATATCAAGGCAGTTATATCAACGGAAACGGGTAGAAATAATAGAAGGAGAAGTGTGTCCGTATCATATTACATACGTTGGTCAGTATCCCGCCCAAAATGAGCATTTCGGAATTCATAGGGTATTTAAGGGGGAAAGGCTAATTTTCCAAAGATGGGGAAATATGAAATTTGCATACCGAAATCGCGAATTTTAGTGTATGGGATATTACGTTGATACAGCGGGTAAAAACACAAAAGCAATAAAAAATTATATATCCAAACAATTGGAAGCAAGATAGATAAACGAACCAATTAAGGCTGTTTGCGGCTTTCTGCCCATTTGAAATTATTAAGATTATATTACCATTTTGGAGTTTACACAAAATACGGGATATCCCCGAAAAAACGAAGCAAAAACCTCAGAAACTGCTTAGTTACTAATTTTTTGTTGGTGTAGGTATTCGATTTACTCAAAATGCAATAAAATCAAGGGAATTATCGCAAAAAGGTGGTAATGAGCCAAAGGCGTTATGAGTGCGTTTACAAGCGAATAGCTGACGCGAATGTGTCTTTTTGCGAAAGAAGAGAAGCAAGGAAGCGGGCGAATGATTTTTGTATAGTCATAACCACCAGTAAACTGGTGGCTTGCACTGCTCCTATAAGGGGCTATTACAGGCTTAACCTCTATAAGAGGCACTGAAAGTTTGACACAGCATTACTATCACAGGCAGCCGCTCACGTACGGCTGTCTATTTTTGCCTATTTATTCTTGCTACCCGCAAACGGGTCCAAATATTCTTTTAAGCTTATTTGATTTGTTGCATAATCTTCTTCAAGCTGATTTCTTATGTATTCTGCCATTGTGGAAAGAGCCGTTTTTGAAAAGATACAGGAAAAGCGCGGGAAAATGAGAAAACGCAAAAAAGCAG
>CAYMBZ010000090.1:0-4052 GCA_964388835.1 uncultured Lachnospiraceae bacterium | reverse complement strand
GTTCTTACGATATGTATTAACCAAACAGGGGGATAAAAATGGATATAAAACAGATATGGTCTGACTCCCTATCATATATAAAAGATGAAATAAACTCAGCTGTCGGTTACAATACCTACATAAAGGATATTACACCGATTTCATACGAGGATGAAATTTTTTTGATAGGCGTATCTACTTCAATCTGTAAAACAATGATTAATTTAAGATACACAGACATTATAGAAAAATCAATTTCTAAAATTACCGCGGCTCCGGTAAAGCTTAAAATAGTTTTGACAAGTGAATATACGCCGACTAAAAAACATGAAGCACCGGCTATGCCTGAAGAAAAATTGTCGGACGAGAGTATTATAAAAACCAACTTAAACCCACGCTATACCTTTGATAATTTCGTTGTGGGCTCCTCCAACGAATATGCCACCGCAATCGCGATGAGTACGGCAAAGTATCCTGGACAGGAAAAAAACAATCCTCTGTTTTTATACGGTAACTCCGGGCTCGGAAAAACTCACCTTATGCAGGCAATTGGTAATGAAATTCTTAAAAATTCACCGAATATGAAGGTGGTTTACGTTACCAGTGAGCGTTTTACCAACGAAATGATTGAATCTCTTCATGTAAAGGATATGGGGTCTTTCAGACAACTTTACAGAAATGTAGATGTTCTGCTTATCGATGATATTCAGTTTATTGAAAACAAACAGGGTATTCAGGAAGAATTTTTCCATACATTTAACGACCTTTACCTTAACAACAAGCAAATTGTACTGACCAGTGACCGCATGCCGAAAGACCTTGTCACAATAGAAGAAAGACTTAAAACCAGATTCGAATGGGGACTCAATATCGATATTATCAGCCCGGACTATGAAACAAGAGTTGCAATATTGAAGAAAAAGGCAGAAAGTCAGAACGTTTATATAAGTGAAGAGGTTCTCTCCTATATAGCCGAAAGAATAGACTCAAACGTGCGTGAACTTGAGGGGGCACTGCTTAAAATCATTTCCTACGCCGGCATAAAGCACAGCGAGGTTAATATGGAAATAGCGGAAATTGCCATAAAATCAATTCTTCCGGATGACGGTATTATAAAAATTACTCCCAATAAGATAATAGAAAGTGTTTCTTCCTATTACAATATAACCGAATCCGAGCTTTTAGGAAAATCAAAACAGAAGAATATAGCTTTTCCGAGACAGATAGCTATGTATCTTTGCAAAACACTCACCAATTTAAACTTTGTTATGATAGCAAAAGCTCTCGGAAACCGTGACAGAACAACCGTTATGTACGGTGTGGATAAAATTATGGAGACAGTTAAGACGGACAGTGGCTTAAAAGCCGATATTGACGCCATTATAAAGGATATTAATTCTTTGTAATTTATAAACACCACAAAAGAGGAATTTGTGAGGATAAAAAATCACGTTTTTTGCGATGTTGATAAGATTTACAATTCCACATTTTATAAACACGCTGTGATTTATGATTTTTTCCCGAAAACAAACCGTTTTTCAGGGTTTTCCATCAAATTCACACACCTACTACTATATACTACTAATATATATTTATATATACGTACGTACCTATGAGATACAAAATGAAAATTATCAGTGATAAGGAGTGTTGATAAATGAAAATTATCAGTGAAAAAAATCAGCTTTTAAAAATTATAAATACGGTACAAAAAGCTGTATCGGCAAAATCAATAATGCCAATTTTGGAATGTATAAAAATAGATGCTTCGGCTGACGGAAGTTTGACGGTTACCGGAAACAATTTGGACCTTTGTATTGAATACAACGATATGTGCGAAATTCCCGAGGGCGGCTCAATTGCGCTTTCTTCAAAAATGTTCGGCGAAATTATCAGGAGACTTCCGGGAGAAAAGGTTACAATTTCGGTAAATGAAGAAAATAACGTAACAACCATAAATTGCGATAAATCGGAATTTAATATTCAAGGACTTTCAAGTATGGAATATCCTGCGGTTCCGGAGGTTTCGGAAACCTATCGTTTTAAAATGCAGCAGGATTCTTTAAAGAAAATGATAAGGAAAACAATTTTTGCGGTTTCTCAAAACGAAGCAAGAAAACCCGTTCTTACCGGTTCACTTTTTGAAATAGAAACCGGTGTTCTTTCGGTGGTTTCCACCGACGGTTATCGTCTGGCAATTTGCCGTGAAACGGTGGATTCCTCTCTTGAAACCAAAAAATTCGTAATTCCGGGTCTTACATTAAAAGAGGTATTTAAGGTTTTGGAGGATGATGAAGAAAAAACGGTAGATATCGTTGTTTCTGACCGCCATGCAATGTTTGATTTTGGAAATTATAAGGTAGTAACAAGACTTTTGGAGGGTGAATATATAAATTACAAGCCGGTTCTTCAGACACCGAACAGCATTTTTGTAATAGCAAACACAGCACAGCTTTCCGAAAGTTTGGAGAGAGCATCTCTTCTTATAAATGATGATATTTCCGCAAAGGCGGAAAAGGTTCCTGTAAGACTTAATATAGTTTTGGACAAGATAGAAATAACTTGTATGACAGGCAAGGGTAAGGTTCATGATGTAGTTGATGTTTCGGTAAACGGTGACGATATCGAAATAGGATTTAACCATAAATATCTTTTAGAAGCCTTAAGAGCCTGCGAGGAAGAGGAAATTAAAATGGAATTTTCAAATCCGAGAAGCTCCTGCTTTATTCGTTCCTGCGGAAATGATGACAGTTACACATTTATGATTTTGCCGGTAAGGCTGTATAATTGATAAAGCATGAATATTAAAAGAATTGTAAGCGATGAAATGGATCAAAATTGCTATCTTCTTGAAAATGAGGGGAAAGGTATTTTGATTGACCCGGGACTTGATACCGGGAAGATAATAAGAGAAACCGAAGGGGTTTTGATAACCCATATTTTGCTTACCCATTGTCATTTCGACCATACTTATTCTTTAACTGCTTTGAGAGACTCAAAAACGGTGATAGGTTCAAAAAAGTGCAGTAATAATATAATTTTGAGAGAAATATCCCTTTTACCTAAAGAAGCGGCTGTAGAAAGCCCTTGTGATATTATTATGGAGGATGGGGAGGAAAAGGATATTTGTGGAATTAAAATAAAATGCATCCATACCCCGGGGCATACAAACGGAAGTGTGTGTTATTTTGTGGAAAATTGCCTTTTTTCGGGAGATACCCTATTTTTTGAAAGCATAGGAAGATGGGATTTGCCTACGGGGAATTATGCGGAACTTGAAAATTCGATTAAAAACAAGCTTTATAAGTTGGATGCTAAAACGAGAGTTTATCCCGGTCACGGAAAGGTCACCGGAATAGGCTTTGAAAGAGTCTATAACAGATATATAACGGAGTAAATTATGATTTTGGTTCAAAACGGATATGAATGTGAATATGAAATGAATATATTTGTAAATATATTCTTTGACAGAGAGGAGGAGGGAGTTATAACTTCGGATTTTTCTCATGAAAACGATATAATAAACGTGAAAACCAAAATAGAATTTAAAGGAAATGTATACGAGAGCGACTACAGCTGTGAATTCAAAAACAGCGAAGAAGAGAAAAGAATAATAAAAAAAATATACGGTTGTGCCTGCTGTAAGGGATTTTGCAGAGCTGCGTCAAAAATAAGAAAAATACAGCTTCCTTGGGGTGTAATGAGCGGTATCAGACCGGCAAAATCGGTGCGGCAGTTTCACAAGACAGGAAAGGATTTCGAAGAAATAAAGAAAATTCTTTGGGACATATATGAAGTATCGCCTCAAAAGGCGGATTTGGCGATTGAGGTTGCAAAAAATGAAGAAAAAATTTTAAATAGAATTAAGGACAATTCCGTGAGCCTTTATATAGGAATTCCTTTTTGCCCGTCAAGATGCCTTTATTGCTCATTTGTTTCCACAGATGTGAAGGTAAGCGGAAAATATATGGACGAATTTACCCGTCTTTTGTGTCTGGAAATAAAAAAAACAGGCGAAATTTTAAAGGAAATAGGTTTTTTTGTGCAGAATATTTATATAGGAGGAGGAACTC
>CAYMBZ010000089.1:0-4164 GCA_964388835.1 uncultured Lachnospiraceae bacterium | reverse complement strand
CAAATTAAGTCAAAGCCTTTCTGGTCGGTGAGACGTGAAACAATTCCTATCATGAATTTGTTTTCATCAACCGGCAGGTTCAATTCCTTTTGAAGAGCAATTTTGTTCAGCTTTTTTTTGGCAAGCGTCCTTGACGTATAGTTTTCATATATAAGTGAATCGGTTTTGGGGTTCCAATCGTCGGAAATACCGTTGACAATTCCCAAAGTATCGCCGCGTCTTGCGGAGAGTAAACCGTCAAGTCCCTCGCCGTATTCGGGTGTGGTTATTTCTCCGGCATAGGTATTTGATACCGTAACAATTTTGTTTGCATATACAAGACCGCCTTTTAAAAGGTTAGCATCGTTGTAATATTCAAGCTTATCTCCGGTGAAATAGTAGTCGTCTATTCCCATGGCGTCCTTAATTTTATCAAAATCCCATCTGCCTTGGAATTTCAGATTGTGTATTGTCATAACGGTTTTTATTCCGCGGTAAAAAGGATTGTCATAGAATGTATCCAAAAAAACAGGAATGGCAGCCGTCTGCCAATCGTTGCATGTTATAACATCAGGGCGGAAGGCCAGTGTGGGAAGCAGAGAGAGAACAGCCTTTGAAAAGAAGATAAATTTTTCGCAATCAAGATGTATATAGCTGTAGGGTTTGTCTCCGCCGAAGTAATATTCATTGTCTACAAAATAATATGTAGTGTTTTTCCATTGCATTTCAAAAACACCGCAGTATTGCTTTCTCCAACCGATGTCGATGTAGATATGATCCAAATAAGTCATCATATCCCTGTATTTTTGTTCAATGCATTTATATAGGGGTAAAATTACTCGTGAGTCTGCGCCTTTTTCCTTAAGAGTGACAGGAAGTGATCCTGCTACGTCTCCGAGACCTCCCGTTTTAACGAAAGGAGCCGCTTCTGAGGTTGCGTATAATAGCTTCATATTAATTCCACCTTTCTCTACTGATATGATACAACAAAACTGAGTATTTGTCAAATATATCGCCCAATTTTATGATAACACATTTTGCCAAAAAATAATCATAAAATACGACATTTATTTCGAAAATTGCATTGACAATAATTATTTACGGTGGTAAAGTATATAATGTATCAAAAGAAGTAAAAGGAATGATTTTATTGAGGCTGACAGAGACAATTGAAAAAAAGAATTACACAATAGAGAAAATAAGCCTTGAAGAGGATGTTACGCGAAGGTTTTATTCTTTGGGAATGACCGAGAACACCGAGCTTACGGTATTGGGCGCGAAAAGGAACGGCGCCAGAATAATCAAGGTGCGCGGAAGCAGATTTGCTGTCGGTAAAAGCTTTTGTGAAGAAATTTATGTAAAAGGAGACAGAACATGACAGATACTTGCATAGTATTCTGCGGAAATCCCAACTGCGGAAAAACAACACTCTTTAATGCGTATACCGGTGCCAATTTAAAAACGGCAAATTGGCCGGGTGTTACCGTTGACAGCTTTGAGGGCGAAATAAAAAGGGGAGAGAAAAAATATAAGCTTGCGGACCTTCCCGGAACATATTCACTTTCATCTTATACGATAGAGGAGCGCGTTTCGCACAGGTATATACTTTCCGAAGAAGCGGGGGTAATAATAAACGTTGCGGATGCAACAAATCTCGGGAGGAGTTTATACCTGACACTTCAGCTTACAGAGCTTAAAAAGCCTACGGTGCTTGCGCTTAATATGACGGATATTTTAAAGAAAAGGCATATTACACTGAATACGGAGCGGCTTTCCGAAATTTTGGGTATACCGGTCTGTACCGTCAGTGCAAAAAAGCGCGAGGGACTTGATAGGCTTATAGATACTGCAATTATGCTGAAAGAAAAAGGCAATTCGGATTTAGTGTCGGCAACTGCGCTCCCGGAGGCGGAGGAAGCCGAGAGTATAAGAAAAAGATACGATTTTATAGAAAAAATACTGGATGAGGTACTTATTGATTCGGGCAAAAACGACACCAAAACAGAAAAGGCGGATAAGCTTTTAACTCATGAAATATTGGGATTACCGATTTTTCTGCTCATTATGTCCGCGGTGTTTTTGCTCACCTTTACATTGGGAGATTTTATAAAGGGATTTTTTGAGGGATGGCTGGAGAGCTTTACATATGCCGCAAAAAATCTGTTGCTGTCCGTTGGAACCGCCGAGTGGGCGGTATCCCTTGTAACCGACGGTATAATAGCCGGAGTTGGCGGAATACTGACATTTTTACCTAATATATTTATACTGTTTCTTTTGCTTGCCGTTTTGGAGGACAGCGGCTATATGTCGCGGGCGGCTTATGTAACCGACGGGTTTATGGGAAAGCTCGGACTTTCCGGCAGAGCTTTTATCCCGATGCTTTTGGGATTTGGATGCAGCGTTCCGGCGGTAATGGCAACCAGAACACTTGAAAGGCGCGGAGATAGGCTTAAAACGATATTTATGATACCATTTATGTCCTGCAGTGCAAAACTGCCGGTATATGTTATGCTATCGGAAATGTTTTTCGGAAAGTATGCGCCCATTGCGGCGTATTCAATGTATATCGCGGGATTTTTTATCGGAAATTTGGCACTTTTTGTATTTTCAAAGATAAACGGCGGTGAAAAAGAAAATCCACTGCTTATTGAGCTTCCTGACTATAAAATCCCTGACAAAAGAACTGTTTGGATTTACGTTAAGGAAAAAATCAAAGATTACCTTACAAAAGCCGGAACTACCATTTTTGCTGCATCTACGGTACTGTGGTTTTTGCTTGATTTCGGAAAAGGCGGCTTCTGCGGCGATATATCGGAGAGCTATGCAGCGGTTGTGGGAAAATTGCTGGTGCCTCTGATGAATCCGACAGGTCTCGGGAGCTGGCAGATTATTGTATCGCTTATTTCAGGTATTGCGGCAAAAGAAGTGGTTGTTTCAAGTATGTCGGTTATTTACGGCATAGGAAATATTTCTTCAGCAGAGGGAATGAGCATGCTTGCCGAAATATTGAAAAGTACTGGCTTTACGGCGTTAAACGCGTATTCCATGATGTTGTTTACACTTTTGTATATTCCGTGTATAGCGGCTGTTGCAACAATAAAGCGTGAGAGCGCCTCATGGCAATATACAGCACTCGCAATGATTCTTCAGCTGGCTTTGGCATGGCTTGTTTCGGTGATTTTTTATCAAGTGGGAGGAATGTTTTTTTGAACGGAAGAATTTGTCTTGCACCGATGGCGGGAGTTACCGATTTGACCTTTAGGCTGATATGCCGAGAATACGGGGCAGAGGAATTGACAACCGAAATGGTAAGTGCAAAAGGACTTTATTATAATGATAAAAAAACCGCATCCTTAATGAAACTGGATGAGAGCGAAAAACCGTCGGCAATTCAGCTTTTCGGCTCAGAACCGGAAATAATGGCATATGCGGCACCGATAGCCGAAGAATACGGTGCGACGGCAGTGGATATAAATATGGGATGTCCCATGCCGAAAATCGTGAATAACGGAGACGGAAGTGCATTGATGAAAAATCCGGAGCTTGCCGGGAAAATAGTGCGTGCGGCGGCGGACAGCGTAAAAATCCCGGTAACAGTAAAAATAAGAAAGGGCTGGGACAGCGAAAATGCCGCGGAATTTGCGCGGGTGTTGGAATATAACGGAGCTGCGGCTGTTACCGTTCACGGCAGAACACGGGAACAGTTTTACACAGGGGAAGCGGATTGGGACACAATAAAGTGCGTAAAAGATGCAGTAAAAATTCCGGTGATAGGAAACGGAGATATATTCTCTGCGGCTGATGCGAAGCGTATGCTTGAATATACCGGCTGTGACGGAATTATGGTAGGCAGGGGAGCTTGCGGCAATCCTTTTATATTTAAGCAAATTAAGGAATATTTCGATACCGGAAAGGTCACATATGAGCCGACTTTCAGAGAGAAAATAATGCAGGCGGCGGAGCATGCAAGGAGGATATGCGCCGAAAAGGGAGAAGCAAGAGGAATCCCGGAGGTGCGTAAACATATCGCGTGGTATATAAAGGGAATTCCACATTCTGCGGAACTTAAAGCAAGAGTCTTTAAAATAACGTCTCTTGATGAAATGACGGAGGTTTTGGCAAATTCTGCCGAAAAAGTCGAAAGATAATTTACAAATTGCAAAAAAAATTAAAATTGTATTGATT
>CAYMBZ010000088.1:0-4360 GCA_964388835.1 uncultured Lachnospiraceae bacterium | reverse complement strand
ATCTTAATATATTTGTAATATTTTAAAATGGTTATTTATCACAGTTTATTATGGTCAAAAATCCCTGAATATATACCATTTTGGCAATTTTTTTACGATTTTTAGGGTAAAAAATGGGTAAAAAATAATTTTTGAGCCTTAAATCAAACTTAAAAATCCGAAAAACATTAGTGAACATGTACAAAAACGAACGGTTTTTATGTCAAAAAATGTTGCTTGATTCGGTCAAATGCAACAATTTTGTAATAAAATGCTTGACTTAAACATAAGATAGTTATATAATATGCGGGAAGGTATAGGAGGAAAGAAAAATGTTTTTTAATAAAAAAGGCAGTAAACTGCGAGCAATGCTTGTCAAAATTATTGCCGTATGTATGTCGGCTGTGACGTTCAGCCTCCTGACCGGTGCTGTTATAGATTTACAAACAAAGCAGGTTACACTGGTTATGGTTGATGCTTTTGCCGGCAGTGAGAAAACACAGGAACTGACCACCAGACAAAACACCGTATCGGAATTTTTGGAGGAAAACAAAATATATCCGAATGAATTCGACAGGCTCAGTATGCTGCCTGAGGATGAGCTTTACAGCGGAGCTCGGCTTATTATAAGAAAAAGCAGAAATTTCACTTTAAGTATAGACGGAAACATAGAAATAATCACAACAACAAAAAAGACAATAAGAGAAGCTTTTGAAGAAGCCGGAATTTCACTGGGAAGCCTGGACAGAGTTGTGCCGGAGGCGGACAGCGAAGTCAGAGAGGATATGCATGTAAGCGTATTCCGCGTGGTAAATCAAGAAGTAACCGTAGATGAAGAAATCCCGTTTGAAAGCAGAGAGGTTTCCGATTCAAGCCTTGAAAAGGGAAAAACACGCATTAAGACAAAGGGTACAAATGGTCTCAAGCGCGTAACTTATTCGATAACCACAGAAAACGGCGTTGAAACAATGCGTGAGGTTGTATCCGCGGCGGTGGTAAGAGAGCCGTCGACTCAGATAGTTGCTGTGGGCACAAAAGCAAAAGCTGTAAAAACCGTTAAAACCGCAGGTGGAAAGTCGCTCAGCTATTCAAAAAAACTTACCGTGACCGCAACCGCATATACGGCGGCAAGCGGCAAAAAGACGGCATCCGGCAAGGTTGCCCAGTACGGTGTAATTGCGGTTGATCCGAAAGTTATACCGCTCGGAACAAAACTTTACGTGGAGTCGACGGATGACGGAAAGTCATGGAAGTACGGATACTGCGTTGCGGGTGATACCGGCGGTGCGATAAAGGGAAACAAGATCGACCTTTATTATAATTCCGAAAGCCAGTGCTTGCAATTTGGCAGAAGAAGTGCTATAGTATATGTATTAAATTAAAATGAGGATGATTAAATCATCCTCATTTTTGGATTTTGAAAGGATAAGACAATGAATTTAACATCACCAAAAGTAATTAAGGATATTGCGGCGCAATTTGATTTCGGCTTTTCAAAGGGGTTGGGGCAGAACTTTCTTTTGGATGAGACGGTGCTGGATAAGATTGCGGATGCCGCGCAAATCGAAAACGGTGTGTTGGAGGTCGGCCCGGGCTTTGGCGTACTTACCAAAAGACTTTGCGAAACGGGCAAAAAGGTAGTTTCGGTTGAAATCGACAAAAGACTTTTGCCGGTTTTGGACTTTACTCTTGCGGAATTTGACAATGTGAAGATTATCGAAAAGGACATCTTAAAAACCGACGTCCGCGCGCTTATTGATGAGGAATTCGGTGGCAAGGAAATCAGCGTTGCAGCAAATCTGCCCTATTACATAACAACACCGATTATAACAAAGCTGATAGAAGAAAAACTGCCTGTTAAAAATATCGTTGTTATGGTTCAGAAAGAGGTTGCGGAACGAATTTGCGCAAAAGCGGGCAAAAAGGACTACGGCGCCATAAGCGTAATGTGCCAATATTATACAAATCCACGCATCGTAACGATTGTGCCTGCCGGGAGCTTTTATCCCGCACCAAAGGTGGATTCGGCAGTTCTTTGCATGGAGGTGTGCAAGGTACCTAATGTTTTGCTAAAGGATGAAAAACTTTTTTTTAAGGTGGTAAAATCCGCCTTTGCACAGCGTAGAAAAACGCTTTTAAACTGTCTGTCAAGCGGATTTTCCGAAGAAAAGGGACGTATTTCGGAGCTGGTTTTAAAAGCGGGAATCGAACCGGGAATCCGTGGAGAAAAACTGGGTCTTGAGGAGTTTGCGAAAATCGCAGACGTGTTTTTTGAGGCGGGACTAAGGTAAGAACGTTACAAGATTCGATGTTTTGGGTATATATGTATTATCAAGGTTGAAAGGGGCTGTAAAATGAAAGGGATTATCGTTTTTTTATGTGCGGCGATTATTGCGTTCGGCACTGCTGTGTCGGCATACGTGCCGAATACAGAGGTGAACTACTTTTTTGCCGGAGAGAGGTACGGAATTTCAAATATCGATACCGACGGCGAGATTTATGCAGGAGTAAACGAGAATAAGATTGCGGTAAGCCGCGATTTTCAAAATTGGACAGTGCGCACAGACCTTGATGATGTGGTGTGCGTGCAATATTTAAACGGAAAATTCTGTGCCGTGTCAAAAGGATATACGTATATTTCATCGGACGGAGATAACTGGGAGCATGTGCCCAACAATCTCGAACTTATGCCGGACGGGGATAATGTTATAAAGAACAAAGGCTCGGTTGTTCTGTTTGCACACAATGATGATTTATCGGAGGCGGGAACATATCAATCCTTTGATACAATAAGCTGGAAGCGGGTGGAAAATATTCCGGACGGAATAAAAATGAATATTCTGAACGGAAAAATCATATTTGAGTCAAGCGGATATATGCGCGGGATTTATTATTCCGATACGGGAGAGGAGTTTGAGCGTGCAATTATCGACGGGTATGATGAGTCCTACGGCGTTTTCAGAATGTCATATAACGGCAGTGAATATGTGCTGTATGACTACTGGCGCGAGGTTCCGGAAAGCACCGTGGAAAATCGGCTGTTGTATCGATATTCCTCGTCGGATTTAAGGGCGTGGCAAACAAATGTTGCGGCTGAAGCGGATGCGGGTATTGCCGACGGGTACGGTTGGATAGAACCGTCGGGAAGCTGTGTGGAAATTGGCGGTGAGATTAATTCCTTTTCCCGGAACGGATATAATTTTGTTTGTCGCGGCGGTAAATGGACAAATGGCGATTATTACGGCATAACCGGACTAACCCGAGAAAGTGCGCCGTTCGTGTATTATAATTTTACCGAAAATGGCGTGTTTATGTGGTCTACCGATAAAAAATCCGCGTTTATAAAAAATAGCGGAGAGGTGATCTTGTATGACGGAAGCGACAAAAGGGCACTGAGCTGTTTTGTAAATGGCAATAAATTTATCGCACAGATTATGGGAGAAGATTGGCAGTGGGAGAGCGAAAACGGAAGATTTTGGATAAAGACGGATGCGCGGGATGAGTTTGTGCAGTACAGCACAATTGCGGAAAACAGGACAAGCCGTTTTGAAAGCGAGCTGATTGAACGCGGAAGCTGGCGCTATTATGGCGAAAACCGCGAAATATGCGGAGTGTTGACCGAAGGTGACGGAAGCGAAAAGAAAATCGTTTTTGAAAGCACCGCCAGCAGTGATTGTGTGGAGGCGTTCGGCGGCAAAGGCTATTATCTTATGCGGAGCGGCAGAAATTACTGGATTTCCGGTGACGGAATAACCCGTGATGAATATTTGGATTTGGACGGGGTTTTAAGAATGGGAAATCTGTATGCAAATTCCGAAAACTTTATAATAACTTCACAGAGGGGAATTTACCATATCGGCGCTATGGCACAGTTTGAAGCTATCCCTAAAAAGCGTTCGATTTTGGTGAAACTTTCGGGAGAATATCTGAGTTTTGAAACCGCACCGATTATTGAAAACGGCAGAACACTTGCTCCTATGCGATTTCTTTTCGAGAGAATGGGTGCGCAGGTGGATTGGAACGATGAAACAAAGACGGCATATGTGAGATACGGAGAGGGATTTGAAAACACTGTTGAAATTCCGATAAATTCTACTGCAGTTAAGATAAACGACATTGAGGACGAGCTTGATGTGCCGGCGAGGCTCGTGAATGGAAAAACCATGCTTCCTCTGAGATTTATTGCAGAAAAAATGGGATACACCGTAAATTACATAACTGATACAAATACTGCGGAAATAATAAAGTAATGTACACTTAAAAAATGAATGATTGCAAAACGGGCAAAATGAAAAAACGCAGATGAAAAGTATCGCTTTTCGCCCGGATGTAGGTTTGTCAATGATGTGTTACACATTTCAGAAGATTTCTCCATAACGAA
>CAYMBZ010000087.1:0-4426 GCA_964388835.1 uncultured Lachnospiraceae bacterium | reverse complement strand
TAAGGTTTCTTCTCTTACCAACCATCATAAGAAGACCTCTCTTTGAGTGATTGTCCTTTTTGTGGTAGTTAAGATGTTCGTTGTTCAAGTGATTAATTCTTTCTGTCAAAAGAGCAACCTGAACCTCCGGAGAACCTGTATCTCCCTCGTGAGTAGCGTAAGTTGCGATAATTTCTTGCTTACGTTCTTTTGTCATAGCTTTCACCTCCTATTAGCAATGATCCCCTTTTGCCGAGAAACCGTTGGTGATTCGGTTATCCAAGCAAAGGTTTAACCGTAAATGTCTTAAAAAATTTGCAAATAACAAAATAATTATTTGCGGTTGAACTTTCTGTTGAACTTTTCAACACGTCCGCCGGTATCGATGAGTTTCTGCTTACCGGTGTAGAAAGGGTGGCATTTTGAGCAAATTTCAACCATGATATCTTCCTTTGTGGAACCGATTGAAATAACTTCGCCGCAAGCACATTTGATTGTTGTCTGCTTGTATTCCGGATGAATTCCTTCTCTCATTATAATTTCCTCCTTTCACAAAAAATAGGCACAATAAAATACCTTTTGTAATTATACCACAGTATTTGGGATTTTGCAAGCTTTTTTACACAAAAATTTAAAACCGCGCCGATATTTGCGGCGCGGAGGTATTTATCTTATAAAGTTAGTTCTGATTCCCGCCTCTTTTTCCGGCAGACCGAATTCCTTTTTCCCGAGCTCAATGCTATTCATCAGAAATGTCATATTGCGCGCGAGGGTGCGGATTGTTTGCATGCCTTCCTCATCACCGGATGCTTCTCCCGGGGTCCTGCCATGAATCATGTTCCAGTATTGGCTGGGAGCAACCGGCATGCCGCTTATTGTAAAATATTTATTGAGCTCGTCGAAGGTTGCGGAGCAACCGCCGCGCCTTGCCACAGCAATACCGGCACCGACTTTCATCGATTTGTCAAATTTTGTACTGCAGAACAAGCGATCAAGAAAAGATATCAGCGTACCGTTTGCGGAAGCGTAGTAGACCGGAGTTGCAACGATAAGCCCGTCGGATGATTCGAATTTTTCTGCCGCCTCGTTTACAACGTCGTCAAAGACGCATTTGCCGGTGTTTGCACATGAATAGCATCCGAGACAACCGCGCACAGCAAGGTTGCCTATTTGAATTGTTTCCGTTTCAATTCCGTTTTCTTTAAAGATTTTTTCAGCCTCTGAAAGGGCAAGAGCAGTGTTTCCGCCTATTCGCGGACTTCCGTTAATCATTAATACTTTCATAGCAATATCCATAGCCTTTCCGCCCACGAAAAGTTATTATAATTTTACCCGTTCTTGTCTCGCGGGCGGGACAAGACGAAAATCAGCAATTAAACAACGCGTTTTTTCACGTTATTACCTACGATAAATTATACGAAGCAATTAAAATATTATGCCGGATTTTTTGATTGCGGAATATAAAATACTGCCTAAAATTCCACAGGAAATCACTTCGCCGATACCAACGGTGAGCATAAAATAAGGGATTCCACCGCTGAATCCGTACACATATGCGAGAACAAACGGAATAATCAGCGTGTTGGACAAAATTGGCGGAACAAGCGCCAAGAACCGATGATTTTTCAGCTTAGCCGTAAAAAAAGCACCGATTAAAGTGGCGATACTGCCGAATACAACATCCCAAAGCGCGGCACCGGACAGAATATTTGCGAGCATACAGCCGACAAAAAGTCCCCACACCGCAGATGGGGTAAAGAGCGGAAGAATACAGAGAGATTCCGAAAAACGAACCTGTATCACACCGCTGTCCAAACCGAGAATCATTGCAAACATCGTCAAAAGTACGTAGAGCGTCGCGATTATTGCAGCATAAGTAAGATTTTTGGTTTTCTTCATATTAAATTCTCCTTTAGTTTTGTTTTGAGTGAGGAAGGTTTCGAACTCACTGCATAAAATGATACCACAAAATTCCTTAAAAAGCAATTACTTTATGAATTTTTCTGCTTTTTTTGCGCAAACCGCCGCTAAAAACAGCTTTACCGTATCTGGGATTAAAAAGGGCAGAACGCATGTGCCGATAACGGATAACAAGCTTTTTTCGGAGGATAGGTAAATGGCGGTATACCAGAGGGTGCCGAGTAGGTAGCAGACACAAATCCCCAACAGCATTGCCGGAAGCATTATATGCATTTTTCTGCCGAAACGGGTGCCGAAAAAGCCGGTTATCGCCGCAAGGGGGATAAAACCGAGGGTGTAGCCACCTGTTGCGCCGAAAATAACCGCGGCGCCGGAACGGAAGCCGGAAAAAACCGGCAGACCTATCGCACCGAGAAAAATATACACCAAAACTGCCGCCGCACCGCGCTTTGCGCCTAAAAGTGCGCCGCACAAGCAGACAGTAAAGGTCTGCATAGTGAAGGGAACGGCGGAAGGAACGGAAATCCAAGCCGATATACAAATCAGTGCCGCAAAAAAAGCCGTAAGAACGGCAGACCTTGCGGAGGAATATGAATTTTTCACCTTAATTCTCCTTTGAAAAATATCCCTATCGCTCTTTGGTGTGCACATATTTAAAACAAATGCGGAGCGATAATTTTTGCGGACTTAGTTATTAAAAAATCAGCGGTTACATGCAATATTTTAGCATTAAAAAAGTGCATTGTCAACCTTAATTGCTCACACTAAATGCATCGTAAAATTGCACCGTGGAACCTACTTTGGGGATTCACTTGATTTTTTACAGTTTCTTTTTTGTAAAACAAGAAAAATGTTTGACAATTCATGTTTTTTGTGATATAATTAGCAAGTTGGGTGCATAGCGTACTCGACTTGACATTAAGCATACATTCGGTAATACTCATGTTTGTGAAGTTTTATGAGTTATAAGCCGCGTGTAGAAGTAATAAAAAACAAGGAGGATTTTGAAATGTCAAATGTAATTGCTATGAAGCAGCTTTTGGAAGCAGGTGTTCACTTCGGACACCAGACAAGAAGATGGAACCCTAAAATGGCTGAATACATCTTCACAGAAAGAAACGGTATCTACATTATCGATTTGCAGAAGACCGTAAAAAAGATTGAGGAAGCTTACTACTTCATCAGAGACATCGCGGCAAGCGGTGAGGACATCCTTTTCGTAGGTACAAAGAAGCAGGCTCAGGACTCTATTAAGGAAGAGGCTGAGAGAGTTGGAATGTACTATGTAAATGCAAGATGGCTCGGCGGTATGATGACCAACTTCAAGACAATTCAGAAGAGAATTGACCGTCTTGCTCAGATTAATAAGATGGAAGAAGAGGGAACGTTTGACCTTTTGCCTAAGAAAGAAGTTATCAAGCTGAAAGCTCAGAGAGATAAGCTTGAAAAATACCTCGGCGGCATCAAGGAAATGAAGAAGCTCCCGGGCGCACTTTTCGTTGTAGACCCGAGAAAGGAACACATCGCTATTACAGAAGCTAAGAAGCTCGGCATTCCGGTTGTTGCTATTGTAGATACTAACTGTGACCCTGATGATGTTGATTACGTAATTCCGGGTAACGATGACGCAATCCGCGCTGTAAAGCTCATTGCTTCAACAATAACAAATGCTATTATTGAGGGCAGACAGGGTGAAGATGCGGTTGTTGCGGAAACTGAAGCAACTGCTGAAGAAGCACCGGTTGAAGAATAATCTTTGGGGAGGAAAATACTATGAATTTTACAGCTCAAGATGTTAAGAATTTAAGAGAAATCACAAGCTGCGGTATGATGGATTGCAAAAAAGCTCTTACAGAAACCGACGGCGATATGGATAAGGCAGTTGAATACCTGAGAGAAAAAGGTCTTGCAACAGCCGCTAAAAAGGCAGGAAGAATTGCTTCCGAGGGTATCGTAAAGGTTTATGAAGAGAACGGTATCGCTGTTCTGTTGGAAGTAAACTCAGAAACAGACTTCGTTGCTAAAAATGATGAATTCCAGAACTTTGTGACAAGTGTTGCAAAGGTTGTTGCTGAAAAGAACCCGGCTGATGTTGATGCATTAAAGACAGAAAAAATGGGCGACACAACAGTTGATGAAGCTCTTACAGCTTTGATTGCAAAAATCGGCGAGAACATGAAGATTAGAAGATTTGCACGCTTTGAGGGCAGTGTTTGCTCATATTCACACGGTGCAGGCAGAATCGGTGTTATAGTTAAGGCTGAAAATGCTTTGGATGATGCGGGATATGAGGCTGCAAGAGATGTTGCGATGCAGATTGCAGCAATCAATCCGCTGTACCTTTCAAAGGAAGTTGTTCCGGAGGCTGATATTGAGCACGAAAAGCACATTATCACAGCTCAGATTAAGGAAGATCCTAAGAATGCAAGCAAGCCTGATGCTATCATCGAGAAGATGGTAAGCGGAAAAATCAATAAGTTCTTTGAGCAGAATTGCTTGCTCCAGCAGGAATTTGTAAAGGACAGCG
>CAYMBZ010000086.1:0-4435 GCA_964388835.1 uncultured Lachnospiraceae bacterium | reverse complement strand
GTATATATAACAAAAATATGTTTTAAGGAAGGGTAATCTCAATGAAATTTTCGAATTTTCTTAAAAAAATTTTTATATATACTCCCCCCGAGGAGAATTTTTCATTTTCTCTTATTTCCAAAAGCAATGAGGCTGTGTATGACGTTCGCGGTGAAAAACAGGAATTACCTGTCCCTAATATTTATAAAAATATAGAAGAAAACCGTTCATATATCATTCACCGTTTTAATGTTCCTCTTAATAACGATGTTATTATACGAGATTTAACACTAAAAGGGGACATAAAAGCGTTCTTGGTTTTTTATGACGGTATGTGTGACAGCGAGCTTATCAATAGCGGTATAATAAAACCCCTTTTGGAAATACCTCATTTTTCCGAAAGTAACGATTATTCCGCAGACATAGTTTACTCGACATTGCTCACACATTCTCAAACCGACAGAAGCAGTGACTTCGACCCCATAATCGACAGTATTAATTTCGGTTCATGTGCCCTGTTTGTGGATGGAATTTCAGAGGCTTTTTCGGCAGATGTTAAAGATTGGCCTCACAGAAGTGTTGAAAAAGCAGAAAACGAACAATCTCTTTACGGACCACAGGAAGGTTTTGCCGAAATGCTTCGCGGCAATTCCGCTCAAGTACGAAAATTTTTGAAAACTGAAAAACTGATTTGTGAAAAGGTTACCATAGGGAACATTTCAAAAACTCCCGGTGTTATAATGTACATTTCGGATATTGCAAATGAAAGCTTAATAAATGAGGTCAGACGGCGTTTGAATGGGATTTCTACCGATTATATTATATCGGTAGAAGAGGTCTCCATGATGATTGAGGACAATCCTATGATGATTACAGGGCATATTCTCGCAACCGAGCGTCCTGACCGCGTTGCCCGCGCTCTTGTCGACGGCAGAGTCGCACTCATTTTGAATTCAAGTCCGCGGGCGCTTATTTTTCCCACAAATGCTTATGAAATGACACATGCAGCTTCCGATGCCTTTTTGCGCCCGGATTTTGCAAATATGTCACGTTTAATACGCCTTGCGGCAATATTCATTTCTATACTTTTGCCGGGAATTTTTTTGGCTATAACCATGTTCCATGAAGAAATGCTTCCCACATATCTGCTGTACGCCATAAGCTCTTCGCGACAAAACGTCCCGTTTCCCAGCGTTGTTGAGCTTTTGTTGATGGAATTTTCCTTTGAAATGATTCGCGAAGCAGGTATACGCATGCCGGGTCCAATCGGTTCAATTCTCGGAATTGTCGGCGGCTTAATACTTGGTCAAGCGGCGGTCGGGGCAAAAATTGTAAGTCCCATAATGATTATTATAATTTCAATCACCGGTATCGGTTCCTTCGCTACCGCAGATTATTCCCTTGGCTGGAGTCATCGACTGTTAAATCTGATTTTCGTTTTTTTTGGCGGAAGCTTTGGTTTTTTTGGGATTGCGGTAGGAATATTCGTATATTCCGTATTTTTGGCTTCCGGCACAAGTTTCGGAATCTCGTTTTTGTCACCGCTTCCGGGAAACAATCTTTATAAAGAAGCAGTATTTGTTCCTCCTGTTTGGCAAAGCGAGGAACGTCCGGGATATCTAAAGTCGAAAAAGCGCTTTAAACAAGAAAAAATCAGTAAAAAGTGGTTTCACAAAAATTGAATGTTTCACGTGAAACGTTCAATTTGTTTCAGGAGGGTTGTATGAATAACAAAACCAATTTAAATACTCGTCAGCTCACACTTTTAATGACAAATCTTCTGATTGCGAAAATGATGTTTTCCTTTCCGCGCTTTCTTTTTAAAACAAGCGGAAATGCCGCTTGGATGCAAGCTGTTTATATTTCCCTTTTTGCATATATTGTTTTTTCGGTATCAGTTTTATTCTACCGATATACCGGAAATAAATCAATAATCGAGCTTTCGGAAAACATCGGTAAAACACCTTTTAAAATATTTACGGCTCTTTTAGCATCCGCGCTTATAATTCTCAATATTTCGGTAGAAATGCGAACTTTTACCGAATCGGTAAAAATTGTTCTGCTTCCCAAAACCAACACCGAATTCATTATAATTCTGCTCATTGTAGCCGCAATCATCGGTGCAAGGGCAGGTCTTGCTCCGCTTTCTGTAATAAATGCGCTGTTTTTTCCTTTTTGCCTTTTCTTTATCGGCTTTTTGTTTATCGCTCTTTTTCCGTCCTATAATATTAACAATCTTTTTCCGATCTTCGGAACAGGTGTGCGAAATATATTCATAAACGGAATAGGGGATATGTCCTGTTTCAGTGATTTACTTGCATTAAATTTTCTTTTGCCTTACTTTAACGATACCGAAACGGTTAGAAAAAGCGGCAAACGCGCAATTTTGACAGGCGGATGCGTGCTTCTTTTAATTTGCCTTGCATACAGTCTCACATATCCTTATCCCTATTCCACTGAATTTTTGCTGATTCCGTATCAACTTTCACGAATGGTGAGTATCGGAGAATATTTTCAGCGTTTTGAAGCACTTTTTGAGTTTTTCTGGACCATAACTCATCTTCTTTATGCTTCGATTTACATTTTCATTTTATGTGATATTTTTAAGAGAACATTCAATCTCCGCAGTATTTTACCAATTATCCCATGTACTGCCGTTATACTTGCACTTTTGTCCGTCATGCCCGGTTCAATTGTGGATTTACTAAATTTAGCTTACGAAATCCGCAGAAAATTCATACCGATTGCATATCTTCTGCCGATTGCAATTCCACTGATATATGTTTTAAAAAACAGAGGAAATCTCCGTAGATACTGATTTTAACGAAAGGGGACATATAATGAAAAATAATCTTTTGAAAATTATCATTCTTCTTTTTATACTGCTGATTATTTCCGGGTGCAGTGATGCAACCGAACCGGATACTTTGGGCTATGCGGTTGCATTGGGAATTGATAAATCCGAAAATGACAACTCAAAATTCGATATAACTATTCAATTTGCAAATCCGACAAAAATAAGTGGTGGTTCAAGTGAAGAAGGCGGAGAAGGGGGACAGGAAAGTATAAAAAATATAACCGTTACCGCACCCGGGATATACTCAGCCGTAAACATTGCAAACCACATTGTGAGCAAAACCTTTGTTCTTTCCCACACAAAGCTCATTGTTTTTTCCGAAGAACTCTGTCGCTCCGGAATTGATGATATTTTGGAAACTGTCGGCAGAAGCGGAGATATTCGTCCGAACACATATTTCGCGGTGAGTAAATGCAGTGCAAAGGATTTTCTTGAAGCGGTAAATCCAGAAACCGAGGTCAATCCCGTCCGTTACTACAGCATGATTTTTGAAAATGATTATTCCGGCTTTGTTCCTCAAAATCTCAGTCAAGATTTCTACTTTTTTTCCTCCGGAAAAGAAAAATCCACCGTACTTCCTCTGTGTTCGGTAAGTGAAAAACAAGGGACATATAAATTTAGTAATACCGGATATCAGTATAAACTTGAAGATTTCTCCGCAGGTGAAATCCCGTTCGAGAAAAAGGAAACCGAGGTTATAGGAGCCGCAATTTTTCAAAAAGATAAAATGGTAGGTGAAATAGGGGACATAGAAACCGAGCTTTATAATATTCTCACAGGAGAATATCGAAGCAGTTACGTATCCTATTATTACGATAAAACCTCGAACGACCCTGTTATTTTACTTCAAAAGCAGGTGAGAAAGCCCATTATTCATACAGATGTATCGGATGATGTCCCGAAATTATCCATAAAAATCTTTTTGGAAGCGGATTTTATTTCTTCCACTCCCGAAGCAGCTGTTGAGGACAGACTTGATGAATTTATCGATGAAATATCGGAAGAAATAAAGGCTGAAGCAGAAAAATTTTTAATACAAACAAAAGTTTTGGGGACAGATATTATAGGTTTCGGAAGCTATGCAAAACGAAATTTCAAAGATATACAATCCTTTTACAATTACAATTGGAGCGAAAAATATAAAAATTCCGAAATTGAAGTTTCGGTGGATTTTGCCGTCCGCAGAACGGGGCTTGTGGTAAGGAGCGATAAAAAATAATGAATTTTTTGTTTTTATTTCTTATTTTAATAACTGTTTCGCGAAGTATAAGTTTTGCCGTGCAGACTATTCGCGGCAAAAATATATCCGGCGGTATTTTTGTTATACTTCTTTCCGTTTTTACACTGTTTCTTGCCTATCTTTTTATGATAAAAAACTTTGCTTGACAAATTTTAAAAAAAATATTATAATTGAATTCAAGTAAGTCAGACGATCGCGGGCGCTTTTGCGCGTGAGGAAAGTCCGGGCTCCAAAGAGCAAGGATGCCGGTTAACGGCCGGTGGAGGCGACTCCAAGGACAGTGCAACAGAAAATAAACGCCGCATTTTGCGGTAAGTGTGGAAATGTGAGGTAAGAGCTCACAGGGAAGATGGTAACTG
>CAYMBZ010000085.1:0-4939 GCA_964388835.1 uncultured Lachnospiraceae bacterium | reverse complement strand
CTCCCGGACATGTAGATTTTAACTATGAAGTATCAAGAAGCCTTGCGGCTTGCGAGGGAGCGATATTGATAGTCGATGCATCTCAGGGAATAGAGGCGCAGACCCTTGCCAACACATACCTTGCGGTAGAGCATAATCTTGAAATTGTTCCGGTTATCAATAAAATCGACCTACCCAGCGCCAATCCCGAAAATGCCATTAAAGAAATTGAGGATATAATCGGAATTCCGGCAGAGGATGCGCCGCGGGTATCGGCAAAAACCGGACTTAACGTTGAAGATGTCTTAGAGGCAATTGTTGAAAAAGTTCCGGCACCGTCGGGAGATGAAAATGCACCGCTTAAATGCTTGATATTCGACTCCTATTATGACAGTTATAAGGGCGTTATTGTTTATGTGCGCGTTAAGGACGGAAAGCTTAAAGCTGGCGAGAGAATAAGAATGATGGCGACCGGCGCGGAATTTGATGTTGTCGAGGTTGGCTCCATGCATCCGAGCGGATTAAAGCCGACAGCGGAACTTAAAGCGGGTGACGTTGGGTATATTGCCGCAAGTATAAAATCCATTCAGGACACTCGTGTGGGTGATACCGTTACAAAATGCGAAAACGCGGCGAAAGAACCTCTTCCGGGTTACAAAAAGGTTAATCCTATGGTTTATTGCGGAATTTATCCGGCGGACGGCGCTCAGTATGAGGATTTAAAGGAAGCGCTGGCAAAACTTCAGCTTAACGATGCATCGCTGATGTTTGAAGCGGAGACCTCAATCGCACTGGGATTTGGATTCAGGTGTGGATTCTTGGGACTTTTGCATATGGAAATAATACAGGAGCGGCTTGAACGCGAATACAACCTGGATTTGGTAACAACGGCGCCGAGCGTTATTTACAAGGTGCATAAAACCGACGGAAGTGTGGAAATGGTATCCAATCCCGCAAACTTGCCTCCGACGGCGGAAACCGAGTATATGGAAGAGCCAATGGTTAAGGCAGACATAATGGTTCCGGTGGACTTTGTCGGAAATGTTATGGAATTGTGCCAAGAAAGACGCGGTATTTTCAAGAACATGACGTATATCGAAACAACCAGAGCGCAAATTCATTATGAGCTTCCGCTTAATGAAATTATTTATGATTTCTTTGATGCGCTGAAATCGCGGACAAAGGGATATGCCTCTTTCGATTATGAGCTTAAGGAATATATGCGCTCCGATTTGGTTAAACTGGACATGCTTTTAAACGGCGAACAGGTAGATGCACTTTCATTTATCGTGCATAAAGACAGTGCATATTCGAGAGGGCGTAAGATGGCGGAAAAACTGAAAGAAGCTATTCCGAGACAGCTTTTTGAAGTGCCCATTCAAGCGGCTATAGGGTCAAAGATTATCGCGCGTGAAACTGTTAAGGCTATGCGTAAAGATGTGCTTGCGAAATGCTACGGTGGAGATATCACCAGAAAGAAAAAATTGCTTGAAAAGCAAAAAGAGGGTAAAAAACGTATGCGCCAGGTGGGAAGTGTTGAAATTCCCCAAGAGGCGTTTATGTCGGTTCTCAAGTTGGATTGATAAAGAATGGAATTTGCTGTGCAGCCGATTAATAGGCGGGCGGCAGATTCCATTTTAAACGTATTGAGATAATTCGCAGAAGAAAGGCGGAAAGTGTGCCTAAGGCGGCAGAAAGGGTGTATCCAACAGAAAAACGGTGCATGGTATAAAACACGATACTTCCCAAAATGGCGGAGGTGGCATACAGCTCCTTTTTTAAAACGGCAGGAATTTCACCTAAAAGTATATCACGCAAGACACCGCCGCCGATACCGGTTATTGTGCCGATAAACACGCAGAAAAATGTGTTTTGGGAATATCCGTATGCTATGGCGGCATCGGTTCCCATTACCACAAAAACACCGAGACCGACAGCATCAAAAATATTGTTGACACTGTCGATGCGGCTTTCAAAACTTGTGTAATCGGTTGCACATATTCGCACGGAAAGAAAAACGATAAGCGAAACTGCGGAGGAAAGCACTATGTATCTCGGGTATATAAAAGAGGAGGGTGGCATGATTCCGAGAAAGATATCGCGCATTGCACCGCCGCCGGTTGCGGTTATTACGGAAATTATGAGCGTGCCGAAAAGGTCGGTGCGTTTTTTTGTTGCCGCGGTTGCTCCGGAGATTGCAAATGCCGCCGTGCCTATAACCGATATTAGTTTCATTAAAATTTCTGTATACATAAAATATCCTCAAATAACGTTGGTTTATAATTTATATGAATTTTTTGCTTGTATAAATGCAAGGAACATGTTAAGTTTTTTGAAAAATATTCAAAAGACAAAAATTTTAGGTGCGGGAAATATATTTTTTTGTCAAAAAATGAATGAATTACCCTTTTTTTGTTGACATAAAAGGCGAGATGTGGTACTATAAAGAAGTAGTTTTTATTGAACAAATATTGAATTTTTAATAAAGCGTGTACCTGAGTGTACGCGGTTTTTGGTTAGTGAGGTGTTTCCCATTAAGGCTTTGGAAGAAAAAATAATCAGGGAAGGCGAGGTTCTTGCGGGCGGTGTCCTCAAGGTAGGGAGCTTTCTCAATCAGCAGATAGATACGGCATTTCTCAAAGAAATGGGAAGGGAAATAGCGCGTCTTTATAAGGATTCTGGAGTGAACAAAATTCTCACAATCGAGGCTTCCGGGATTGCTGTTGCCGTTGCCGCGGCATATGAGCTGGATGTTCCGGTGGTTTTTGCAAAGAAGAACAAGTCCAGTAATGTGGGCGGCGATGTTTATTCAGAGGCGGTGGAATCCTTTACTCACGGAACGGTAAACACTATTGTGGTGGGTCGTGAATTTATTTCGGCGGAGGACAGAATTCTTATCGTGGACGATTTCCTTGCGAACGGTAACGCGCTTGTGGGACTTTCGGCACTTGCCGGCGCGGCGGGCGCAACTGTTGTGGGCGCGGCGATTGCAATTGAAAAAGGTTTTCAAAAAGGCGGCGATATTTTGCGCGCAAAAGGCATGAGAATTGAATCTCTTGCGCTAATTGAGTCTATGGATGAGGGCTGTATTAAATTCAGACCATAGCAAAATATGATGTAAATTAAATTTACATAAATAAAATTTGCCTAATGGCACGGAGGTATTTATAATGAAAAAAATCGTATCATTGTTACTGACATTAGCGATGGTCATTGCGTCTTGCTTTGCTTTGACAAGCTGCGGAGGTGGAAATGACAGCGGAGCTGAGGACATTAAAGTAGGTTTCATTTTCTTGCATGACGAAAATTCAACCTATGACAAGAACTTCATTGATGCGGCAACTGCTGCAAAAGAAGCATTGGGATTGTCCGATGAACAGGTTCTCTTTAAGACAAATATTCCGGAAACGGCAGAGTGTTATGAAGCTGCCGCAGACCTGGTTGATGCGGGCTGTGACCTCATCTTCGCAGACAGTTTCGGACATGAGGACTTCATTATTCAGGCTGCAAAGGAATTTACCGATGTAACTTTTTGCCACGCAACCGGTACAAAGGCTCATACCGAAAATCTACCGAACTTCTACAATGCATTCGCTTCAATCTATGAAGGTCGTTACCTTGTAGGTTATGCTGCCGGCATGAAACTTAACGAAATGATTGAAAGCGGAAAAATCACAGCTGATCAGGCTAAGATGGGTTATGTAGGAGCATATCCTTACGCAGAGGTTAAGTCAGGTTACACATCTTTCTTCCTTGGCGCAAGAGCTGCTTGCCCGAGCGTAACAATGGACGTTAAGTTTACAAATTCATGGTTTGATATTGCTGCTGAAAAAGAGACAGCAAACGCACTTATCGCAGACGGCTGTGTACTTATAAGCCAACATGCTGATTCAGAGGGTGCTCCTAAGGCGTGTGAAGAAAAGGGCGTTCCAAACGTTGCTTACAACCTTGATACACGTGAATGGGGTCCGAACACAGCATTGGTTTCTTCAAAAATCAACTGGGCACCTTACTTTGAGCACATCATCACATCAGTTAAGGAAGGAAAGCAAATTGAGCAGGATTTCTGCAAGGGTCTTGCTGACGATGTAGTTCAAATTATCGGACTTAACGATAAGGTTGCGGCTGAGGGTACTGCAGAAAAGCTTGATGAAATCAAGGCTATGCTTGTTGCCGGTGACATTAAGGTATTCGATACCGATACTTTCACAGTAGAAGGCAAAAAGCTTGAATCTTACATGGCTGATGTGGATTCGGATGCAAACTTTACACCTGATACAGAGGTTGTTTCAGACGGTTATTTCCATGAATCGGAAATGCGTTCAGCTCCGTATTTTGATGTTGATATAGACGGAATTACACTGAAATAATTATTTGAAATACCTCAGATGGGCATACTGTGCCCATCTGGGGGTATTTTCATTTTGAAAAAAGCGCAATAATCGTGTTTTTTTGAGAGTGAAAATACTGCTCATGCATTTTTACGGGAGGGGATAGAGTGAAAGCGGCGATTGAACTTAGAAATATTACCAAGACTTTCGGAAGCGTTTATGCGAACAAGAATGTGAACCTTTCGGTCAACAAGGGTGAAATTCTGTCTGTTTTGGGCGAAAACGGAAGTGGAAAAACCACTTTGATGAATATGATTTCGGGAATCTATTTTCCGGATGATGGTCAAATTTTTATTGATGGCGAAGAGGTTGTTATACGTTCTCCAAAGGATGCGTTTAAGCATAAAATCGGAATGATTCATCAGCATTTTAAGTTGGTAGATGTATTTACTGCGGCAGAAAATATTATTTTGGGAATAGATGACGAAAAACGATTCGATTTAAAGGCGGCGGCGAAACGCGTAAAGGAAATCGGAGAAAAATACGGCTTTATAATCGACCCGATGAAGAAAATTTATGAAATGTCGGTATCGGAGAAACAGACGGTTGAGATTATCAGAGTGCTGTAC
>CAYMBZ010000084.1:0-5115 GCA_964388835.1 uncultured Lachnospiraceae bacterium | reverse complement strand
AATATATGGAGAAGTTATCTTGCGGTTGAAAGTGTAAACGACGGGTATAAGCAAAAAACCGCAATTTTAGAGGACGTAACACTTGATTTTGAGCATGACATAGGCGTTGTGCGCTATGAAAATAAGTCGCGCTACGGATTCTCGGGAGCTAAAGCGGTTATGGCATACTATACAAACGGCAAGCTGGTAAAGACCGAATCGGTTAACAAATACGAAATTGAACCCGGGGAAAAGATTACCGCTGTTTTTTCTGTAAAAGAGGAGTTTGAAAAATCCGATGTACAGATTATGTTTTGGGATGAAAACGGCAGACCGATTTCTGATGTGACGGTACTTAAAGAGTGTGAATATAAACCCTGTACCGTACCGCCCTTGGGGGATGAAGAGCGAATTCCGATTTTTTCGGATATTACCGCGGACAGCAAGTATTATGATGCGGTTTATGTATTAAACAAAAGATTCAGAGATATAGGAATGTTTAACGGATATGAGGACGGAAGCTATAAACCGCTGAATACGATGCTCAAATCGGAGTTTGCGTATGTTTTTTGCGGCTTAATCGGTGTAAATCTTGATAATCTTTGCGTCAATTATGATTTTGCCGATGTGCCGTCCGACATGTGGTGTAAGAATGCGGTGGCGTATATGGTATCAAACGGATACATGGAGCCTGTGGAAGGACAGTTTTTTCCGAATGATTCTCTGAGATTTGATGAAGCCGCAAAAGCGTTTTTGGCAGTTCTCGGAGAAAAAGATTTAAAGAGTTCGGAGATTATTAAAACTGCCGAGAAATATGGACTTTTGGATACTATGGATACTTGCAGCATATTGATTACACGAGGAGAATTTGCACAGCTTGCTTATAATTTTATGGAAAAATATATAAAGCTGTAAATTATAAATAATATTGACATATAAGGTAAGGAGATATACATATGGCTGAGTTTACAAACGGTGGAATACCGATGACGGACAGAATTCGCCGTCTTATTGACAATTTGTTTGCGGAAATGCCGCAGATAGAGACAGACCGTGCGGTTCTGGTTACGGAGAGCTACAAAGCAACCGAAAATTTGCCGATTATAAAGCGGCGCGCATTGGCATTTTGCCATATTCTTGAAAATATTCCCATTACGATAAGAGATGATGAGCTTATTGTGGGAAGTAACACCGTAAGACCGAGAAGCTGTCAGGTATTCCCGGAATATTCTTTCGAATGGCTTGAGGGAGAATTGGATACCGTAGAAACCAGAAGTGCCGACCCGTTTCATATTTCGGAAGAAAATAAAGCTGTACTGCGCAAGGTTTTCCCGTATTGGAGGGGAAAGACAAATTCCGACTTGGCGCTTGCATATATGGCACCGGAAACAACACGTGCTATGGCACATAATGTTTTTACACCGGGAAATTATTTTTACAACGGAATAGGACATATTACGGTTGATTATACTAAAGTTTTAAAAATCGGATTTCGCGGAATAATCCGCGAGGCGGCGGAGGAAATGGAAGCCTGCAAGGTGTACATGCCGGAGTATTCGACAAAGCATGAATTTTTAGAATCGGTCATTATCTGTGCAAATGCCGCAATAGACTATGCTAAGCGTTATGCCGCGCTTGCTCTTGAAATGGCGGAAAAGTGCGGTGATAAAAAGAGAAAACAGGAGCTTATGTGGATTGCTCAGACCTGCGCAAGAGTGCCGGAAAATGGCGCGACGGGATTCTATGAGGCGTGTCAGAGTTTTTGGTTTATCCAGATGCTTTTGCAGACGGAATCAAGCGGACACTCGATATCTCCCGGACGTTTCGACCAATATATGTATCCGTTCTACAAGGCGGATTTGGACGCGGGACGTATAACCCCTGAATTTGCGCAGGAACTTTTGGATTGCATTTGGGTGAAGTTCAATGACTTAAATAAGGTGCGTGATGCGGCGTCGGCTGAGGGCTTTGCAGGATACAGCTTGTTCCAAAACCTCTGCGCCGGCGGTCAGACAAGAGACGGCATGGATGCAACGAATGAACTGTCCTATATGTGTATTCAGGCTTCGATGCATACACAGCTTCCGGCACCGTCTTTCTCGGTCAGAATTTGGAACGGCACACCTACGGAATTTCTGCTTAAGGCGGTTGAACTTACAAGAACAGGTGTTGGCTTGCCGGCATATTACAATGATGAGGTTATAATTCCGTCAATGATGAGCCGCGGAATTACTCTTGAGGAAGCAAGAGACTACAATATAATAGGCTGCGTTGAACCGCAGATTATGGCGAAAACCGACGGCTGGCATGATGCGGCGTTCTTTAATATGTGCAGACCTGTGGAATTTGTGTTCTCAAACGGATATGAAAACGGTGAAAAGGTCAGTATACAGACGGGAGAGCTGTCTGATTTTAAGACTTTTGACGATTTCTTCACGGCATACAAAAAGCAGATGGCGTATAATATCGGACTTATGGTTAATGCGGACAATGCGATAGATATTGCGCACAGCCAAAGATGTCCGCTTCCATTCCAGTCCTCCATGGTTGAGGATTGTATAGGGCGCGGAAAAAGCATACAGGAGGGCGGCGCTGTATATAACTTTACCGGACCCCAGGGCTTCGGAATTGCGAATATGACCGATGCACTTTATGCTGTTAAAAAGCTTGTGTTTGAGGATAAAAAGTATACTCTTTCCGATTTTAAGGAGGCAATGGACCATAATTTTGGCGAACCCTTTAATGCCAAAGCGGCAGAACGTGCAACGGAGGATATGGCGGCAGAGCTCACAAAACGCGGCGAAGTCCTCTCAAAAGGTCAGGTGGAGAAAATACTCAAGGAATTCCTCGGGGGAATTTGCGATGATGAACAGAAAGCACGCTACGGTAAACTTAAAAATGACATTGATACATTGCCGAAATACGGAAATGATATTCCGGAAATAGATTTGTTTGCGCGCGAAGTTGCGTACACATATACAAAAGAAGTTGAAAAATACAAAAACCCGCGCGGAGGACAGTATCAGGCGGGATTGTATCCTGTTTCGGCAAACGTTCCGCTCGGTCAGCAAACGGGTGCGACCCCTGATGCAAGGTTGGCATCCACGCCCATTGCGGACGGTGTCGGACCATGCTCGGGAAGAGATGTAAACGGACCTACGGCGGCGGCAAATTCCGTGGCAAAGCTTGACCATGCAATTGCATCAAACGGAACACTGTACAATCAGAAATTCCACCCGTCGGCGCTCAGCGGAATGGATGGGATGATGAATTTTGCTTCATATATAAGGGCGTTCTTTGACCAAAAGGGCATGCACATGCAATTTAACGTTGTAAGCAGAGAAACCTTGATAGATGCGCAGAAAAATCCTGAAAAGTATAAAAATCTTGTTGTCAGAGTTGCCGGTTATTCGGCACTTTTCACAACCTTGTCTCGCTCACTTCAGGATGATATTATAAACAGAACGGAACAGGGATTTGACAGGTAATAAATATGGAAAGCTATATGAATATTAAAGGCAGAATTTTCGACATTCAGAAATATTCCGTTCACGACGGACCCGGAATAAGGACAATAGTCTTTTTAAAGGGCTGTCCTTTGAGGTGTATGTGGTGCTGTAATCCGGAGGGGCAGAAGTTTGAAATTCAAACGATGGATTTTGCAGGGAAGGAAAAAATTGTCGGTAGGGATGTAACCGTTGCGGAAATTTTGGATGAGGTAAAAAAAGATATGCCGTATTATCTTCGCTCGGGAGGGGGCATGACCCTTTCGGGCGGCGAATGTCTTTGTCAGCCGGAATTTGCGACGGCGCTCTTGGGTGCGGCGAAGATTTCCGGAATTTCTACGGCAATAGAGACTACCGGATTTGCAAAGTGGGATATAATAAAGGAATATTTAAGATACACGGATCATGTACTTATGGATATTAAGAATCTTGATAATGCAAAGCATATGAAATATTGTGGTCAGCCAAATGACATAATATTGGAAAATGCCATGCGAATTGCGCGGAGACATTCGGATTTAACGATAAGAATCCCGGTCATTCCGGGTTTTAATGATATGGAACGGGAAATCGGTGATATTGCGCGTTTTGCGGCGGGACTTCCCGGAGTGAAAAATCTGCATCTTTTGCCGTATCACAGGCTCGGAAGAGATAAATACAAAGGGCTGGGACGTCGGTATCTTCTTGATGATGCGGAGCTTATTCCGGACGAAAAAATGGAAATACTGTTGTCTGTTGCTCAAAAATCAGGACTTAATTGCAGAATTGGCGGATGAAACGGATAATTGTGGGGAAAATATGCAAAGGGAGATTGATATGAGGATTAAGGATGGATTTATGTTGCGGCAGGTTGCCGGAAGTTATATTGTGATAGGAATTGGTGAGGAAGCTGTGGATTTTAACGGAATGATAACTGTTAATGAGACAGGGGCTTTTTTGTGGAGTATTCTTGCGGAGGGTGCGACAAAGGAGGAAATGCTCGCAAAACTTCTTAAGGAATATGATGTGGATGAAGAAACGGCTAAAAAGGATATAACCGATTTTCTGGTTAAGCTTAATGACGGAAAGTTGTTGATTTTGGATGAGTAATGTAAAACAAGTTAAGTTGGCTGAACTGTGGCCGATTATGGAGGAACAGATAAAGGACGGCAAAACCGTTGTATTTGCGCCGAAAGGAACCAGTATGCTCCCGCTTCTTAGGCAGGGAGTAGACAATGTTGTCATAAAAAAGGCTCCGCCGAAACTGAAAAAATATGATTTGCCTCTCTATAGGAGAGAGAACGGTCAGTTTGTTCTTCACAGAGTGGTTGGGGTAGGAAAAAAATCTTATGTAATGTGCGGGGATAATCAGATTCAAAGGGAACGCGGAATAACAGATGCAAATGTTTTAGCTGTTGCGGCGGGAATTTATCGCGGAGATAAGTATATCTCTTGTGATAATGCAGAGTATTTGCGATATTGTAAAAGGCAAGTTCGAAAACAGCGATTAAGATTTTATGTAGTAAAGTTGACTAACGGAATCAGGAGAATCGTTCGACACAATTAGACAAAATACACATAAATGTGATAGTTAACAAAAACTTTCGCAAAAAGTATTGACAAGTGTAGCGGAATGTGGTAAGATAAGCAA
>CAYMBZ010000083.1:0-5130 GCA_964388835.1 uncultured Lachnospiraceae bacterium | reverse complement strand
ACCTAAGCATGATTACGCATACCACACCGAGGCGATGGACCGCGCCATGGAGGGCGGCATAGATGATGTCGGGCTTGGTGTACTCTTCGGTCTGGAGCTTTACAGATATGAATTTGCCGCTCTGCTTATGCATGCGGAACATCTTGAAGCGGTACACAATGTAGGACCGCACACAATAAGCGTTCCGAGAATAAAACATGCCGACGATATAGACCCCACGGCGTTCGATAACAGCATAAGCGATGAAATATTTGCAAAGTTGTGTGCACTTATCAGGATAAGCGTGCCCTACACCGGCATGATTATTTCAACGCGTGAGTCAAAAGAGGTGCGCGAAAAGGTAATACGTCTCGGAGTATCCCAAATAAGCGGAGCTTCCAGAACCAGTGTGGGCGGATATGATGCGCCGGAGGAAGAGGACGATTGTTCGGAGCAATTTGATGTAAGCGACAAGCGTACTCTTGACCAGGTTGTGAAATGGCTTATGGAGCTGGGATATATTCCGTCATTTTGCACGGCTTGTTACCGCGAGGGAAGAACGGGCGACCGCTTTATGACCTTGCTTAAGAACGGACAGATTCAAAATTGCTGTCACCCAAATGCGCTTATGACACTTAAGGAATATCTTATGGATTATGCATCCGAGGAAACAAGAGCAATCGGTGAAAAGCTTATAGAATGTGAGCTGGATAATATACCAAAGGAAAATGTACGAAAAATATGTGAGGAAAATCTGAAAAAAATCGGCGAGGGAATACGCGATTTCAGATTCTAAAGAAATGTAAAAAACGGAGTAAAAGGCGGAAAAGATTATGATAACATAAGCTTTTCCGCCTAAATTTTTCTTGAAACGGAACTGTATTCAAGGAGAGAATTACCGCCTATAGGGCGGATTTTTTTATTTTCCCCAAAAACGTGAAAATGCCTTTTGAAGCTCTACAATGAAAATCGGCATAAGGGAGAGGATACCGACAATTATCCACTGCAAGGGGGTCAGCGGGATTGCCTTAAAAATTCGCGCGGATGCGGGAAAGCTGACCGCGGCAACCTGCATGAAAATTCCTACGACAAGGGACAGGAGCAGGAGCGGATTTTTGAAAAATTCTTTGTTTAGAACAGAGCCGTCACTGCGCATATTAAATGCGTGGAAAAGCTGGGACATGGACAACACGCAGAATGACATTGTCCTTGCGGATTGGTAAGCCGGGTCGGTATCGAATATGTTACGACCGATTAAAAATGCAAGCAATGCAAGTGCGCCAATCATACCGCCCTCAAGGCAGATAGATATCCACAAGCCGTCGGCAAAGAGACTTTTTTGGGGGTTGCGCGGTTTTCTTTGCATAATATCATCCGCAATCGGATCGGTGCCCAGTGCAACTGCGGGCAGGGAATCCGTTACAAGATTGACCCAAAGGAGTTGAATTGCCGAAAGGGGTGAACCGATGCCGAACAGCATGCCGGTAAAAACCGTTATAACTTCCCCTATATTGGAGGAAATAAGGAACTGTATCGATTTTTTGATATTGTCAAATATTCCGCGTCCCTCGCGCACTGCGGTGACTATGGTTGCAAAATTATCATCCGCCAAAACGATATCGGATGCCTCTTTTGCAACATCGGTGCCTTTCATACCCATACTGCAACCGATATCCGCCGCCTTTAGGGCGGGTGCATCGTTGACTCCGTCTCCGGTCATTGCAACAATTTCACCGTTTTTTTGAAATGCGCGGATAATGCGCATTTTATCCGCAGGTGTTACTCTTGCAAAAATGCTGTATTTGCAAAGCTGATCATCGCGTTTTTCAGCAAGTTCTTTGCCGGTAATTGCGTTTTGCGGTATACCTATTTCTTTTGCAATCGCCTCGGCGGTGATTTTATTGTCGCCGGTTATCATAACGGGTCTTATGCCGGCGCGGCAACATTCTTTAACGGCATGAGCCGCTTCACGTCTCGGTGGGTCCATAATTCCGATAAGACCTGCGAAGATAAGATTATTCTCGCATATGGCGGGAGATAAGGTGTCCTTGTAGCCCACGGCTATTACTCTCAGCGCATTTTTGCCCATACTCCTGACATGAGCGAGGATTTCACGGCGCTTTGATTCGGTAAGCTCACATGCCGCGCCGTTTTCGATAATGCGGTCACAGCGCTCAAGCAGGATTTCGGGCGCGCCTTTGGTTATAATGCGGCGCTTGCCGAAGTACATCACCATGACGCTCATAAGCTTTCTTTTTGAGTCAAAAGGAAACTCGGATATGCGGACGTGTTCGTCGAAATGGCGTATTTTAAGCCGTTCCGCCTCATTTAAAATTGCGGCTTCGGTAGGATTATCGCCGCTGTCGCAGCAGAGAGATGCCATTTCAAAAAGTTGTGTGACATCATCTGCCTTGTGGTCACAAACACGCATTTCGTTTTGCGTGAGAGTGCCTGTTTTATCCGCGCATATTACGGTTGCGCCGCCTAAAGATTCAACAGCGGAAAGGTGCTTTACGATTGAATTTTTCTTCGCCATTTTCTGCACTCCTATGGCAAGAACTATGGTTACAATTGCGGGCAGACCTTCGGGAATTGCAGCAACCGCAAGACTTACCGAGGTTAAAAACATTGAAAGGGGCGGTGTTTTACGAAAAATTCCCATAACAAAGATGACGGCACAGATTAAAAGTGCACCGATTCCGAGCTGTTTCCCGGTTTTGTCAAGCTTTTTCTGGAGTGGCGTTTTTTCTTCCGGCTCATCGGAAAGCATTGCGGCGATTTTTCCGGTTTCGGTATCCATGCCGATTGCGGTAACAACGGCTTCCGCCTTGCCGCGGACGATACAGGTTGAAGAAAAAACCATGTTGCGTCTTTCGGCAAGGGGTGTGAATTCGTCAAGGACACAACCGCTTTCTTTTACAGCGGGCATTGCCTCTCCGGTTAGGGCGGATTCGTCCGTTTCAAGATTTACCGCGCTCAAAAGACGTGCGTCCGCGCTTACGCTGTCCCCGGCTTTTAAAATCAGAATATCACCGAGACGAATCTCGGAGGCGGGAATAGTCATACGCTTGCCCGAACGCTTGATTTCGGCGTGGGGAGCGGACATTTTTTTGAGAGCTTCGATTGCGTTGTCTGCGCGCCGTTCCTCAAATGCGCCGAGTGCAGAGTTTAATATCACAATAGCAAGAATTATTATCGGGTCGGAAAAGTCTCTTTTACCGCCGCTAATCGACACAAAAAGGGAAAGTGCCGCGGCAAACAGCAAAACGATGGTCATAAAATCGGACATCTGCGCAAGGAGTCGGCGGAAGATACTTTTTTTTCGTGCGGTTACGAGCTGATTTTTGCATTTGGCACGTGGCGCGGATTCGGATATGTATTTTACTGCGGCTTCTGTCGACATCGCGTGATAGTTCATCAAAATCAGTTCCTCTCTGTCATTCTTATTAACATTACTATGATTGTACAAAATAATTATGCGGAATTTTTTTGTGTCCCTATTGCAATTTTAAAAAGCTGTGATATAATAATAAGTAGGGACAGGTTCTGTGTTCCTTTTAATAAAAATCAAGGGGTGATTTTTGTGGCGCGTAAAGGAAGAATACAAAGTGAAATCGGCATATATCATGTGTTGCTGAGAGGTGTAAACGTACTTTTTGAAAACGATGCGGATTTTAATGAATTCACCGATGTTCTTGAAAAATATACCGAGGACGAAAAGATGCGAATTTTTTCATATGTACTGTTAAAAAATCGGGTTCATTTGGTGGTTTACGCAAGCGAGAATATAGGAAAGGCGTTAAAGCCGATATGCACCAGCTATGCAAGATATTTTAATCGTACATACGGGGAAAACGGAAGGCTGTTTTACGACAGATTTAAAAGCGAGCCGATAAATTCCGATGAGGAACTGAAAAACGTTGTGCGTTTTGTGAACACAATCGCTGAAAAGTGCGGGGAGGACTACGATTTCTGCGCGCTTTCCAAACGGGGCAAAAAAATATGCACGGGAGACGGCAGATTGTCACGCGGGGAACTTACGGAGACCGGCATAACCGAGCTTTTTGCAGAGGAATACGATTCGCTTACCCAAGATGAGATTGCGGGATATATTACCGAAATCTGCGGTACTGCGCCGGAGAAATTCAAATCACTTGCCAAAGCCGAGCTTGATGAAGCACTTAAAAAATTAACGGCAAAGCGGTGGATTTCGCGAGCAAAGCTGTATGGTATTTTGGGTATTCAAAAACCGAGGACGGAAGCAAGCACCGCGCAGAAAGCGCCTAAGAAAAAGAAAGAAGAACCTAAGAAAGAGCCTGAGCCCAAAAGGCAGAAACAGGAACTTAGCTTTTGGCTTTTGTAAAAGGAGACATTATGAAAAAATTTAAGTATACACTGTTCGGACAGCAAGTCGGCATGCTCACCACTCATGCCTGTTCTGCGTTGGTATTTGCATTTTTGTGGTTTGTAATGGCAGTTATCTGGACGAACGATATCGGCAGATACATATATGGAACACTGGGATGTGTTTTGTATTTTCTTGTGATATATAACGCGGGTACACAAGCGGCATCGAAGGATAAAAAATCCTTTTCTGAGTGTACACCGAAGCCGCAAAAGGGGATTTTTCTCCCGATTTTGCTTACGGTGGTTAATATTTTGGTTATTATCTTGTATAAGTATGTATGGCATTTCTTCTCGGACGGTATGTATTTGACCGATGCATGGGCGGTTGCGGGAAATGTTGTGTCGATTTTGTGGTTTTCCGCATATAAAACATTTCTCGGAATGGAAAGAGGACATATTGAGCTTCAGGGTTATATAATAATTTTTGTACTACCGTTTATTGCATCCGCTGTCGGATATTATGCCGGCTACAAGGGCTTTGACCTTTACGGTAAGTTGGACGGCTTTATGTATGAAAAGAACAAAAAAAGAAAATAAGAAATTGCGGGATGTAAAAACAAGTATTTTTACATCCTCTTTTATGCAAAAGTTCAAACACTCTATTATCTTCTGAATTAAGACAATCTCAAATTTTGTGTAAAGTCTTGAAAAGACCTCCAAGATGGCGTATGATAAATATAACATCTTGGAGGTTTTTAATATGCCAAGGTACAAATTAAGTCCCGAAGAGCGGGCAGCGGAAAG
>CAYMBZ010000082.1:0-5181 GCA_964388835.1 uncultured Lachnospiraceae bacterium | reverse complement strand
GTTTACTGGTGGTTATGACTTTATTCCTGTAATTTTTTTAAATTATAGAACTCGCCTTTTTTAGCCATAAGCTCATCATACGACCCTATTTCAATAATACTGCCGCGGCTTATAACCGCAATTCTGTCGGCATTTTTTATGGTGGAAAGCCTGTGTGCCACAAGGAAAGTAGTGCAATGCTTCATCATGTTGTCCACCGCTTCTTGAACTTTCTTTTCGGAAACCGAATCAAGTGCGGAAGTTGCTTCGTCAAAAATGATAAGCTTGGGGTTTCTGAGCAATGCGCGGGCAATCGATATGCGCTGGCGCTGACCGCCGGACATTTTTCCGCCATGTTCGCCCAGTTGTGTGTCAAGTCCATGTGGCAATTGACTTACAATATCGTCAAGACCGACATCGCGGAGAATTTCCCAAAGACGTTCCTCAGTTACGTTTTCTGTGCCGTAGGTAATGTTATCGCGCACGGTGCCAGAGAAAAGTATTGTATTTTGGGGCACAACCGCAATTTGACTGCGGAATTCGTTAATATCTATATTTTCCATATTAATTCCGTCAATGAGGATTTTACCCTCCTGTGGTCGGTCAAAGCCGATAAGCAGATTCAATATGGTTGATTTTCCCGCTCCTGAGCCACCGACAAAGGCAATACTTTCACCGGGTTTTACCGAAATGTTGAAGTCATTCAGTGTCCAGATGTCGGAATCGGAATATTTGTAGTAAACATCGCGGAATTCCACGCGTCCGCTCATATTCGGAATAGGGAGGATTTTGTTATTGGTTTCCACATTATCCTCCGATAGAATTTCGCCTATAGAATTTACAGATTCAAGCCCCTTGCTGATTTGAGGATACAGGTTCAAAAGCGTATTCACGTGTCCCACAATCTGCCCGAAGTATGTTTGATACAAAACAACCTCACCTACGGAAATTTTACCGCGGTATGCAAGATATCCGGTAAATGCAAGACAAGTAAGCTGGGACAATTGCATTATAACCCATGTGCAAGCGTTAAAAAGCCAATTGGTTTTATCAAGCTCGTATCCCGCGTTTCGGACACTTCCGAGACGGTTGTTCATTTTATTGATTTCATGCCGCTGCAGACCATGGGCACGAGTGACCGGAATAAGTTCAATCATTTCCGAAACATCCGATTGGGTTGTCTCTATTTCGTTTCTGAAATGGCTGTTTCGGCTGTTGATTTGCTTTCTTAAAACCTTAAGGAGAAGAACTTCAACCGGTACCAAAAATACGAAAAATACCATAACAACCGGGCTGTTTTTTAAGGTTACCGTAATTGCGATAACGATGCTTGTAACGATAATAAAAAGATTTCGGTACATGGATGAAAGCAGTGTTTCTATATTTTCGCAATCACGCATTATTTTGGATTGTAGCTTTCCCGAGCTTGTATTTTTATGATACATCATGGACAGTTGCTGAAGTTTTTGTATAAGACTGCTTCTCAGAGAGTATTCTATCTGCCTCATAAGTTTGTCATATATCTTTGAAACGTAGTATGTACTGAATACGTTCTGAAGGAGACAAACAGCAAGAATAATGACGTTTTGCCAAAGATTTGCGACAGAATATGTATCGGGATAGGTCGCAATGTTTATGATGTTTGAAGTTATAATCGGAATGAGCCACAGCGGCAAGTTCTGCATAGTAAGAAAAAATGTGCTCTTAACAATTGCGAGAAGCTGACCGCGGTAAAAGCTCAAAAGAATTTTTAAGGGATGTCTTTTGTTTTCATTAAAAATTTTAATATAGTCGCCGTTTGATGTTTTTGAATTCTTTTTCATAATAATTACCTCATTGAATTTTATTTGACATTTCCTGCCGACTATGTTTATTATAGTGAAACGGAAATATTTGTCAAGGGGTTAATTTGAAAAAAAATATTATTGTAAGAAAAGGCTAAAATTCAAAGAATAAGTTGGTGATAATACACAGTTAAACGCCTTGAACATATGCGGCAGTTTAAGCTGAAGAATTAATATTTTTTTAAAAAGCAAAATGTATCGGAATGGGGATGGTTTTATCGTTAATACTGCAAAATGAAAATGCATCAGAAAAATGTAAATAACGTCAGATTTTCACGAAAAATGCGGAAATGTGGCGAAAACGTGGGATTTTTGCGTAAAAAACTTGTAAAAAATAGGGCAGAGGTGTTGATTTTTTTGTTATAATATGCTATAATATAGTTAACGAACGATAAGAAAGGATTGCGGAATGGGAAAAAAGCCGGTAACAAAGGAAGAAATAAGACGAAGAAAAGAAGAAATCATGGAGCAATGCTATGAGTGCTACGCCGAACTCGGCTTTCATGGAACCGGCATCAAAACTCTTGCAAAAAATTGTGGGTGCACATCGGCAAATCTGTATACATATTTTTCGGGAATCGATGAGCTGATAATTCAATCAACCGAGCATTGTATGAGTAAAGTGGAGGATGACTTCATGGCAAAGGCACCGATGAATGTGGAGGAACTATGGCGGTTTATCGATGAGGTGCCTTACTGGACCGCTGAAAAGCACGGTAAAAAATATCGCTTGATGTATCAGGTGTATACTCACCCGAAATACCGGGAATACGGGCAGGAATTTTTTGCCGGAGTGGACAGACGATATACCGAATATGCAAAGTTTCTTGAAAGTAAAATCGGTATCCCTCATAAAAAATTGACCCCGCTGATTTTTATTCTTATTCGTGCGTGTGTACATTATGCGCTGTTTGAAGATGAATTTTATTTAAAATCGCAGCTGGATGTACTAAAAGAAAGCTTGGAGCTTTTTATAATGAAATATCGGAATGGGGAAAAATAAAATTGCAAAGATGTTTTAGGCTTGGATATGTAGGGCAAAGGCGGAACCTGCGGGGTGTTATGCAGGTATCCGCCGCGTGCCCGAGGGTATGATGAAAGCGGCTTTGTTATTACAGTTGCGTGTAATCGATAAAAAGAGCTTAAAAATTTTATAAAGCAGAGCATATTTTTCAAAATCCTGCATAACGGCAGTTAAAGCCGGCAGGATGAGAAGGATAAGCTCTGTATTTTTTGCGATATTTTACGGTAGAGAGAACGTTGAACTCTGCGAGGATACATGAAATTATCTCATACAAAAAGAATTTGACCTAACCTTTTGGCTAAAAAATAACAGAATATGGCTTTAAATGAAACAATCAAAAATGTATAATAAAATTAAACAAAACCTAAAAACGGAGGGCAGAATGATAGATTTAAAGTGCGGATATCACACTGCGGTAATAGATACTTTGCACGGCGCAAATTGTATGAGATTGAGGAATGAAAAATATAATTCGACAATTTTGAGGGAAACGCCGGCAAATGGTGTTTTGGACAATTTATATCTTTACGGCATGCCGATATTATACCCCGTAAACAGAATTTTCAAGGGAAGTTTTGAGTTTGAGGGGCGAAAATATCAATTTCCGATAAACGAATCTTAGACCGATTGTCATTTGCACGGATTTCTGCATCAGGAGGAATTTGATATAGCGGATATAGCGAAAAATTTTGTCAGGTGCGTGTTCGACAGGCAGTATATGGATTTTTCTCACAGATTTCGCATTGAAATAACCTATGAATTATCGAAAAACTGTCTTACGCAAACTACTTCAATAACAAATAAGTCCGATAAAAATATGCCGAATTTTTTGGGATTTCACACAACTTTTAATATTCCGTTCATCAGCGGTGGCAAAAGTGATGACATCGTATTTTTTGCGAGGTCGGTGATGAAATTGAACGAAATATGCAATCGTTTTTGCCTACGGGTAGGATAAGCTCTGCAGATGATGTAACGAAAAAATCCGCAATGGGGAATTTGCGCCGTTTGAGAAGAAAATCAGCCGCAATTATAAAATCAAAAACAGCGGAAGGATAGAACTGACAGACACAAAAAATCACAGCAAACTGGTGTATGAAAATGATTTAAAATTCGGTTGGAGACTTTTCTATAACGGTAACGCCGGCAAGTACATATGTCTTGAACCGATGACCTGTATGGCAAATTGCCCAAATGCAACGTTTGACCGAGAATATTCGGGATTTGACAGCATACCGCCTTATGGAACAAAGGAATATATTTCAAAAATGTATTTAAAGGGACTAATATATGAAAATCACATATCTTGAACAAGCAGGCTTACTTTTTGAGTCGGATGGGAAAAAATAATTGTGGACCCGTATTTATCAAACAGTGTTGAGAAAATTGAACCGGAAAATTATCGGCGTTTTCCGATAGACAACAGTTTTTTGAAAATAAAACCTGATATAATACTGCAGACACACGAGCATCTTGATCATACAGACCCCGCAACATTGGTGCACTATATTGACCAAAATAGCGGTGTTTTGGTTTTGGCTCCGACAAACGCATGGAAAAAAATTCGCAAGTTTTTTCGATTGGCAACAATAATTTCGTTATGTTTAACAGAGGAACAGTATGGACAAAAGAGAATATAAAATTTACCGCTGTCAGAGCCGAACACTCGGACGATAGTGCTATAGGAATAATCATGGTTGTTAGCCGAATATGCCTATATGGGCAAGTAAGGCAGATTATCAAGATAATTATTACAGCCATTGCCTATATTTTATAGGCAAATCGAGCTAACCAATATGGAGTGTAAAAACAAAAAATACTATATCGCGGGTGACACGTTGTATAACGAAGATATATTTTCGGATTTACCGAGCGATATCGATTATGTGTTTCTACCCATAAACGGCAGGGGTAACAATATGAATATGATTGACGCAAAACGTTTTTGCGAACGTATAAATGCGGTTGCCGTACCGATGCACTGTGGTCTCTTTGACAAAATAGATATGAATGATTTTGAATACTCAAAGAAAATAGTTCCGGAAGCGTACAAGAAAATAAAATTTTAAAAGACAGGATGTTTTAAAATGAAGATAACAGGACTTGAAACGATAATGGTAGAACAGAGATGGATGTTTTTAAAGCTTCACACAGACACTGATATTTACGGTTTGGGAGAACCGGTTTTGGAAGGACATTGCACGTCGTCAGTCCATTTTTTAGTGATGTCTATCATTGCGAGATAGAGCATTTTAAGCAGGCTGTCATCGGTAGGAAATACGCCTTTATTTTTTTGTGACTTTACGAAGCTGACGATTAAAGCCCTCTATGGTG
>CAYMBZ010000081.1:2029-5347 GCA_964388835.1 uncultured Lachnospiraceae bacterium | reverse complement strand
ACAGCGGAAATTACTTTTTTGAAATTCTTCATAATTTCAAATCCTCCCTTTTTTCTATTTCGAAAGGGTGTCTTCTGTATTCCGAGCGCACCCTTTCTTTTCGCTTCGGAATGTTCCGGCGTCAAGCTCCGCAGATTATGCGAACCTTAACTATGCATTGATTGTACCACTGTTTTTGCGGTGTGTCAATGCAATTTTTGCAGTTGTAATATAACTGTAAAATTGGTGTCAAAGAAGAATATTTATGTAATTTTACATTAATTTTGTAATCTTACCTAAATATTCCGACCCATACAGCTGTTTTACAACCATACATTATTAATTTTACTATTTTCTTTCCCAATTGTCAAGGTTTTTGAGTAAATTAGGCATTTTGTTTTTATTATTCGATTATTTTTGTTGATTTTTTATCATAATTCACAAATGCGAAGGTGTGGGACGAGGGTGATGACGAGGGTTTTGGGAAAAGGAGAGTATGAGCAGTAATTCAAGCGAGGTGAAACTGCGAAAAGCATGCCCCCTCACCCACCCTCCCGTCAAGCCTTGTGACTTGCCACCCTCCTTTAGGCAAGTAAGGCTTTGGTTAGCGCATTTTTTTGAATTTGCCGACAGTTTTCGTTATACCAATTCTCTCTTATGCATTATCTGCTTTCATTTATCTTATATTTAAATAGGAAGCAAGTCCGTCACGCAAAGTAAAAAACCGTACCGATTTGCTTCATCAGCACATCGGTACGGTCGTTATTACTGCATATTTTTATTGTAAAGAATCATGAGTCCTTTCAGCAAAAGTTCATCATCCAAAATGATTTTCTTTTTGCAAAGAGGTATCACCATCGGTGCAAGCCCGCCGGTTGCAACAACCGTACATTTTTCGCCCATTTCCTCCTCTATTCTCTCCACCATGCCGTCCAGAGCCGCCGCGGTAGAGTACATAATTCCGTTTTTCATGCAATCCACCGTATTTTTGCCGATTACGTTCTTCGGCAAATCAAATGCGATTTTCGGCAGCTGTGCCGTTCTGCCGGTCAGTGCATCCGAGGAAATCTGCATTCCGGTGGTTATCATTCCGCCGATATAGCTTTTGTTTTTATCAATAACCGACAGGGTCGTTGCGGTTCCCATATCAATAATTATCTGCGGCACGGGATAATTATTAATCCCCGCCACCGCATCCACAACAAGGTCACTGCCCACCTGAGCCGGGTTATCCACCAAAATGCTCAGACCGGTTTTTATCCCGGGCGAAACCACCGTAACCTCCACTCCGGCATATTTTTCCACCGCGCGCTTCACCGTAGCCGTAAGCGACGGCACAACCGACGAAATTATCGCTCCGTTCAACTCGTCCGAGCTTTTGCCGTTAATGTTCAGCGCCGTTTTTATCATTGACGCATATTCAAGGTCAGTTGCCGAATGGTTGGTGGAAATTCTTTCAATAAAAAGAATTTTTTCCGTCTCAAAACAACCTATTACAATATTTGTGTTTCCTATATCTACAGCAAGTATCACTTTTATTTCCTCCCGCTCGGTATATGTATCAGTTTTGCATGGGTAAGGGCGCCGCCTATGCACGCCGTCAGCACGATGGATGCAAGCATTTCAAACACCGAATTTACCCCGACAAAGGCACATGTAAAGGCGATAATGTTTCTGCCGCCGATAAGGTTTGTCATATACTCGGTTTTTCCGTAAAGCAATATCAGTGCGCCCATAAAAAACAGGGTATTCAAAAAAGCCGCGAAAAATCCCGATACCGCACACGCAGCCGCCGGGCGCATACGCTTTGAAAGACCGCCAAAAATCAAGCCCACCAAAAATCCGTCCAGAGCTCTCGGAACGAACCGCTGAATAAACGCAAAAATCGGGTTTATTTCGAAACAAACCACTCCCATTGCGCTTGTTCCGCCAACGCCGATGCATTGCAGAAAGCTTGTGAGCCCGAATATTCCACCGATTACCGCGCCGCCGGCAGGGCCTGCCGCAATCGCCGCTATTGCCACCGGAATGATGTTCAGCGTAATCGCCAGAGGGCCGATGTTTAGGTAGCCCAGCGGCGTGTACGCCATGACAAGCATAACCGCGGTCAAAAGACCCAGAATCGTCAATTGTTTGTTGTCTCCAAATGCATTTTTCTTCATATTAATTCCTCCCGTTATCATTCCCGCTTTTTGGGGATACAATACTGATGTGCAAAAATTTTCTCGGGTGCGCGTCAGATTTCATTTGGAATACCTGCGAATGTAAATGCACCCACCGTGAATTTTTGCCGCAATTATTATATCACAAATTTGCGTAAAAGTCTATCTTTTTCGATGATTTTGTGTTATACTGTAGGCAAAGAGCGGGCAGTGACCCGCACAACCCAGGAAAGGATTGATTATATATGTTGACGGGAAAAACCGCCGTTTTGGCAGTTTCGGGAAGCATCGCCGCGTACAAAATCGCAAATCTGGCGCGCATGCTCAAAAAACTGCACTGCAATGTTCACGTGCTTATGACACAAAATGCAGTTAATTTTATAAATCCGATTACCTTTGAAAGCCTCACTTCAAACAAGTGCCTCGTGGATACTTTTGACAGAAATTTTCAGTACAGCGTTGAGCATGTTGCAATCGCAAAACAGGCAGATGTTGTGCTTATTGCGCCCGCTTCGGCGAATGTTATCGGGAAAATCGCCGCAGGAATTGCCGATGATATGCTGACCACAACCGTTATGGCATGCCCCTGCAAAAAAATCGTTGCGCCGGCGATGAATCACAATATGTTTCACAATCCGATTGTACGGGACAATATAGAAAAACTCAGGCATTACGGGTACGAAATCATCGCGCCTGACCATGGTATGCTCGCCAACGGCGATATCGGCGACGGTCGCATGCCCGATGAAGAGGTGCTTTTGGAATATATTCTGCGGGAAATCGCGTTTGAAAAGAATCTTGTCGGCAAAAAGCTTCTCGTAACCGCCGGTGCAACACGCGAAGCAATCGACCCGGTGCGGTTTATCACAAATCATTCCAGCGGAAAAATGGGGATTGCGATTGCAAAAGCCGCTATGCGCCGTGGCGCGGAGGTTACACTCATAAAAGCGCATACCGATGTTCCGGCGCCCATGTTTGTTAAATGCGTGCCGGTAGTTTCGGCGGAAGATATGTTTCATGCTGTATGCGAACATTCCGAGAACGCCGACATTATCATAAAAGCCGCCGCCGTTGCGGATTACACTCCGGCAACGGTTGCCGAGAACAAAATCAAGAAAAAGGATGGGGATATGGCAATTCCCCTCGTGCGCACCTGCGATATTTTGAAGCATTTGGG
>CAYMBZ010000081.1:0-2019 GCA_964388835.1 uncultured Lachnospiraceae bacterium | reverse complement strand
TTTGGGTGAAAACAAGCGGGATTCGCAGATAATCTGCGGATTTTCCATGGAAACGGAAAATCTCGTGGAAAATTCAAAGAAAAAACTGATATTGAAAAACTGTGACCTTATCTGCGCAAATTCGATTAAATCCGAAAACGCCGGCTTCGGTGTCGATACAAATATCATCACCGTTATAACCAAAGACAGTGTGGAGGAGCTTGAACTTATGAGCAAGGACGATGCCGCTCATAAAATTTTGGATATTATTAAAAAAATGCTGTAGAGTTACAGCATTTTTTGTCTAAACAGATTGAAATTTTAATATAAACGGTATATAATATATCTGTCGGAGCAATCCGATGTAAAAGGCAAGGCTTAAACAAGCGTAAATGCGGACGGTTATGCCATCATCTCTTGAGAAGGAGGTGATAGCTTATGGATAAAGATTACATAATTTCATTTATGATGATTTTATTGCTTTTGGCATTAACTATAAAAAAGTAACGCCCACCCTGCTATAAGTCGGCGTTACTTTTTTATGTAACAAATTCTTATGGCATAACCGTTTGAGGTCTTGCCTTTTTCTGTTACTATTTTACATCTTAATTTTCAATTTGTCAACGACTTGATAAAAATTCGATAAAATTCTTTTCAAAAATGCCGTTCGGCGGCTCGCTGTCGAATTACCGTTTTAAGCTCTCGCTACGGCATTTTTATGGTCACCGCGCTCTTTCGGCGCAAAGTATCCGATTCTCGCAAGCATTTCGTCCACAACAGCTTTACTCTGCGCCGCACTATCCTCCGCACCGATTTTGTTGTCGTACAGCGAATATTTTTTTCTGTTTTCCGTCGGCGAAATGTTCGGCATAACCACATTCGCCCCGGCAAAAATGCCCAGCTCACGCCCGCGCTCGTCAATCGTTCCTAGAGCTGTGGTGGAAGGAAGCAGTACATCCGGAAGCATAATTCGGCACAAACTCAAAACAAAAAGCGTTTCCTCCAATGTTCCGGCAGGTTCGTTTTCAAAGGGCGTATTTTTTGCCGGTATAAACGGTCCTATACCTATCATATGCGGTTCAAATTCCCTCAAAAACAGCATATCCTCAGCCAACGCCCGACTTGTTGCCCCGGGCGCGCCTATCATCATTCCGCAACCTACCTGATATCCGATTTCTTTCAGATTTTCAAGGCAGTTCATTCTATTTTCAAAGGACATTTCCCGCGGGTGGAGCATGTTGTACCGCGCTTTTGATGCGGTTTCATGGCGCAAAAGGTATCGGTCCGCCCCCGCATCGAAAAATCGCTTATAGGTATCATAGTCAAGTTCACCCAAAGACAGCGTTATTGCGGCATCCGGGAAGCTTTCGCGGATTTCGGCTATAATGCTCTCCATTTCCCTCTTAAAAAGCAGCACATCCTCGCCCCCTTGAAGAACAAAGGTGCGAAATCCGGCATTATACCCGTCGTGGCAACAGGATAAAATCTCTTCGCAGCTCATTCGATATCGGCAGAGACCGTCTCTGCTTCGCCTTATTCCGCAGTAAAGGCAATCGTTTCGGCAAAAATTCGAAATTTCGATAAGACCGCGTAGGTATATGCACTTGCCGAACCTTTCATCCGCAATATCCCGCGCAAGCTCGGCGGCATATTCTCTATCCTTCGCAGTATATGAAGAAAAAAGGGCGCTCCACTCATCGACTGTCAGAGTTTTTTCCTTATTTAATCTATCAATCAAATCTTTATTTTTCATATATTTTCCTCTTAATTACTCTTCTTTACCTGCATTATATACTATTTTGCCCGAAACGTCAATAAAATCGCAAAAAAATATATAATTGTCAGAAAATTGAAGAATGACAGAGAAAAAAAGCGTATAAGCGCCGTATTTTTATTTAATCTTTGTTTTTGACACTTGAAAGCATGGCGGTATATGTGTTATTATATACAAGTCGCTGACGGTGGTTCATCGCGATGGCGTAAATCGGGATGTAGCGCAGTTTGGTAGCGCATCTGGTTTGGGACCAGAGGGCCGCAGGT
>CAYMBZ010000080.1:0-5655 GCA_964388835.1 uncultured Lachnospiraceae bacterium | reverse complement strand
AGTTTACTCGTAATAAAATATGCCGGAATGTAACACATCTATTGTAAACCTACATGAGGAATATATTTCATTGTTTTATTCTTCATGTGATGATAAAATTAAAGAAATAAAACATAAAGGCGGAGAAAAAAATGGAGATTTTTTACTTATTGGTGGTTATTGTGGCAACGTCATATCAAAGTGTCGCAAAAAAGTTTTATTCACAGAAAAAAAGCGGAAAGGGCGTGTACCTGTTCAGCATGTTTTCATCTGTTGCGGCGATGTTGTTTTTCATGGCAACATCCTGCGGAGTTCAGCTAAATGTAAATGTGCTTCCGTATGCTTTGTGCTTCGGAATCGCCTACGGAACGGCGGTTGTGTGTAGTGTACTTGCCGTGGCAAACGGCTCGCTGTCGATATCATCTCTGATAATTTCCTATTCTTTGATGATACCTATGTTCTACGGTTTGATTTTCCTTAATGACCCTATAAGTACAGCGCTCATAATCGGAATCGTGCTTTTGGTGATTTCACTGTTTTTGATTAACAAAAAGGGCGAAGGCTCAAAGGTTACAACAAAGTGGATTGTAAGCCTTGTACTGGGCTTTGTGGGAAACGGAATGTGCTCGGTTATTCAGAAAATTCAGCAAGATGCGTTCGACGGCGCATATAAAAATGAATTTATGATAATGGCGCTGGCGGTAGTTGCCGTTATTTTGGGTGTATGCGTTCTTTTCAAGGAAAAAGGCGAAGTGAAGACGGTTCCGGTGTCCGGCTGGGTTGCAATGTTGAGCTGCGGTGTTATGAACGGTATTGTAAACCTGCTTATTATGGTGCTCTATGAGACAATGCCGGTATCGGTGGTTATGCCGCTGATTTCTGCCGGAGGAATAATTATTACATATATTATTTCAAAGTTTGTTTACAAGGAGGAGCTTACAAGAGCTCAATTTGCGGGCTTTGTTATAGGGGTTGCTTCGATTGTGTTTTTGAATATGTAATGCGCAGTGGTTATCGTGCGAGTTTATGGGAAGTGTTTTACATCCCATTTTTGTATTTATTTGTAAAAAAAAAGGTGACAATGCGGAAACGGTGTGGTATAATGAACTTAATTGCAAAGCAATTAAGTTCATCGATATAAATCGCATGTGAGATTTTCGATATGCCATACGGCTTGATATGTGCAAAAAGCACTCAATATGTTGCCTTACAAGAGCAAGATTTATATCATATCGAATTTTGAGAGAAAACGAAAAATATATCGATAAAACAGCGGAATAATACGCTGAGTTTATAAAAACAACTAAGATTAAGAAAGGGAGAAGAACTATGGGACGTTTAACAGATGATATCGTAGAGCTTAACAGAGACATGGAGGCACTTGTTGTGCAGGGAAGTGCAACAAGAACATATGAATTCAAACAGAAATTTGATGACAAATTTAAACCGTTGCAGTTTGTACATCTTTCAGACGTGCATGCCGTTATGGACGCATGGAACAGAATGGTGGAGTACATAAATTACTACAGCGAATACATCGATTTCGGTTTGCATACCGGAGATTACTGTGCATCCAACCAGGATTTGTACGTGGATTTTTACAACTACGGTAAAAAGTGCAAAAAACCGATTTATAACTGCGTGGGAAATCATGATACGGTAAAAAGCCGCGCATGGATAAAAAACACAAAAGAATCAACACATCAGCTGCTTTTTGCGCCGATGGACGATGATTCAAATGATGTAAATTACTTGGATTGCGATTTTTCGATGTCATGGCACAAGGATTTCCCCGAATCAAACGTAAGATTAATCGTTCTTGATTTGTATTACGATATAGAAATTCAGTGTGAATGGCTTAAAAAGCTTTTGGATGAAGCAAAGGAAAAGGACATGTGCGTAATCACCGCAATGCATGAGCCGACAGGAAACGTAAATGATACCTACGGTGTGACTTTCCACACTTACAACGATTATGTTTCCCTTACCGGTGAGAGCAGCATGGTACCCTTTGAACCGATTATTGCGGACTTTATCAAAAACGGCGGAACTCATATCTGTAATCTTGCCGGTCATATGCACCATGACCTGTTCGGTCTTACCGATGCGGGTGTGCTGAATGTATGCGTTCAGTGTGCAACCGATTGGAACGGCTGGACAGACGGCAAGCGCGAAAGAGGAACACGCACCTTTGATTGCTTCAACATAGTCAGCGTGGATGCAAATCTCGGACTTTTGAAACTTGCGCGCGTAGGAAACAACCGAGACCACTTCTTCAGAAGCCAGCGTGCACTTTGCTACGATTACAGAAACAAAAAGGTTATATATAATGACTAATAGGCATAATTTGTCGTAATTTGCCGAATAACGCGATTTGCTTAAAAAGTTGTAAAAAAATCAAAAAATCTATTGCAATTACGTCATGAATATGATAAAATTGTGTCACAAGGGAGGTATCTGTCGCTTATTGTGAAAGCGATAATAATTTAATATTGAAGCTATTTAGAATAAGTACGTGATACTTTCTAAAAAATATTGCGGAGGTAATTTTTATGGAAAGAAAGTTTTCTGTACTTATTGCAGATGACAACAGGCCGTTTGCGGATGATTTAAAGGAATATCTGCGGACGAAGGAGAACATTGCGGCAGTAAATGTTGCATATGACGGTGAAGAGGCATATGAGATGATTGCGGAGGCGGCTCCGGACGTTGCGCTCGTGGATATTATTATGCCGAGACGTGACGGACTCAGCGTTATGAAAAGAGTTTGCGGGTCAAATCTTGCCAAAAAGCCGGTGTGCATTGCGCTGTCGGTTACGGGCAGTGAGAGGATTATGGCGGCGGCATCGGATGCCGGCGCGGATTATTTTCTCTTAAAGCCGCAATCAAACGACGCGGTGTATGATATCCTTTGTCAGTTCGGTACCGGAGTGGTGCGCGCGGATATTGAACCGATGGAAACGGCTGGCAAGCCTTGTGATTTGGAGGCATTGGTAACAGACTTTATTCATGAGTTGGGAGTACCTGCTCACATAAAGGGTTATCAGTATGTGAGGACGGCTATAATGATGGTTGTCGAAAACATGGAGCTTTTGAACTACATCACAAAACAGCTTTATCCTGTCATCGCAAAGAAGTACAGCACAACATCGTCACGTGTGGAACGTGCGATAAGACATTCCATAGAAGTAGCCTGGAGCAGGGGTAGACCCGAAACCATGAACAGAGTATTCGGATATACCATTGATACGGGAAAGGGTAAGCCGACAAACTCTGAATTCATCGCCATGGTGGCGGACAGAATACGCCTGCAGATTAAGTAAAGCAACTTTACTTGATTACCTAAACGCAATACGAACGATTTTTACCAAAAAATAACCGACGGTAGGCTGAGCCTATCGTCGGTTATTTTGTAAAGAAAACCACAGGATAGCCGCGCGGGTTGACAGAGGCATTGCCGATGGAGAATTTGTAGGGACGGGCGTTTCGATTGTTCGCTTGTGAGTTTTGTATTTGTACTTTTGAGCGACCAAAAGTACGAAAAGTCGCAAAGGGGCACCATTTGAAACCCGTAGTGTAGAGGCTTCAAACAAGTCGCAAGTTTCGTCGGCTTTTACAAAGCAAAAGCCGCAGAACTTCGACAACTCGCCTTACATGTGCAAGCCGAGTGAAGATGTGTGCGGAATTTTTTTCAAAGCGGTTGTAGGTCTGAAAGCACAAAGAGGGTGAGAAAGCGTAATTTTTTGAGTGTATTGAAAAAATTCAGTAGCGCAGGAAGTTACAAAGGTTAAAAGAAAATAGCTGTTTTTGGGGGTAGGGTATGGCAGATAGAGTGTGGGTTATACCCGAAAAAATGCACTATCCGCCCGCATAGCGGGTGGATAGTGCATTTGACTTAATAAATTAACCCCAAATATGTTCCTTCCAAAGTTCACGCGAGGTTACGCTTATAGAAAATGCGATGAGCAGGAAAATGCTCTCGGGTACGAGAAACAATGCCTTTTCAAGATATGTCATTCTCGGAAGCGAACCGCTTGCGACATATGTGTATATAAACGGCAGACATACCGAAAGTATAAATATGGCAGTGTAAATTATGAAAGACATACGCCGAACTTTTGTAATGCACTTCCCGAGGAAGAAGTAAAGCGCCGCAATAACAATCGAAAGCACGGCTCCGAAAAGGTTGGGCATATTCCAAAGTATATTTATAAAAATCATATCGCCCTCAACAAAGGAGTATTCCGAGAAGAATTTGAAAGTAACCAAATCGCATACTGTTCCGAACAGGATAATCGCACCGAAAGCAAAGCAGATGTATTTAAGCTGACGGCGCTTTCCGGAATGTTTATTTGCCGCAAGCAATCTCAGAGGCAGAAGAATACACAGGAGTGCATAGACGATATATGAAACGGATTGACCGTTGATATACCCGAGCGCAACTGCCGAGCGCACAAACGGAATAACCTGGTCATAAAAGAACAGCAGTGATACGAGCAACGCAAAGAGCATCGCAATATCAATAGAAATGCGTTTAACCAATTGATAAAAAGCCATAAAATATATCCTCCACGTTACGTCGTTCAGAATTCGGTAATATCATTTTCGGTGACCACATCCTGGTCCCATACAAGTGAAATCCAACGTGCATCGTCTGCCGATGCCACATATATTGCGGCGGCGAAAAGCACGAGGGAAATTATGTCGGCATAGTTGTTGGTAAACCAAAATGCCGATACCGTGCGGAAGCTGTCGAAAATGCCGGAAATAATTGGCAGAAAAATCCTGAGAATGGGAATCAGCATAACGCACAGGCGCACTCTTTTTCGGTTGTCGTCAAAGTTTATACCCGTATATATGCATAAAGCGGAATATATTAAAGTGAAAACATTTGCGATAGGAGTATAGGTATCCCAGTTCACGTATGATGAAACAAATGAATTTTCCGGCAGACTTTGGAATTCTACGGTTTTTTGTATAGAGAACAGGTCTGCGAACGGATTTTCGGCAAGAAAGTAGAAAATCCATGTTAAGGTTAGTGCGTAAAGTATTCCGTAGGCGGTAAGAAGAATTTTCGTCATCTTAACTCTGCCGAATCTGAAAAGAGACGGTGCAACAAAGATGAACGGAAGCAAAATTCCGCTCAGAATTCTTGAAATGGAATATGCCATGTTCGGAATGTGGAATTTTCCGTTGCTCAGTGCCGCAATAATGAAGTCCAGATTATTCAGCACCAAAAATATCAATCCCGCAAGTGCCGAAAACAGCATTAACAGTGTAAATGCGGTACGATAGGCGTACCTGCCATTTTTTTGGCTCATAGTAACCTCCTTGAATTTTAATATAATATTTAAGCCACAATTAATAAAGTGCAATTTATGCCCCGTAGACAAAGACAATTTGGTTCAAACGTTTTAATTGTTTGACAACTATCATTGTCGTGATTCAGCTCCGCCATGATTTGTTGCCTAAGCAACGTGATTTGAATTGCCGCATATAGCACCGTAAAGTGTAATTCATGAGCCGCAAGGCTCAATTCTTGCCGCAGGCAATTCAATGAATTCAAGCATTACTTAGATTCATTATACCACAATGCGGAAAAAAATTCAATATAATATTTGCATATGTTTTTTGCTATATTGTAAACCTACAATTTTTGACACGAAAATTATGTAC
>CAYMBZ010000079.1:0-6168 GCA_964388835.1 uncultured Lachnospiraceae bacterium | reverse complement strand
GCAGTCTGTCCGAGACCGCAAAGAGAGTTTTCCTTTATGTAGTAGCAAAGTTCTTCGAGCTTGTCGAGGTCTTCAAGCTCGCCCTTGCCGGATGTAATCTTTTCGAGAATTTCGTAAAGACGCTTTGTTCCGATACGGCAGGGAGTACACTTGCCGCAGGATTCGTCAACGGTGAACTGGAGGAAGAACTTGGCGATATCAACCATACAGTTGTCCTCGTCCATAACGATAAGTCCGCCCGAACCCATCATTGAGCCGATTGCAATAAGTGAATCGTAATCAATCGGTGTATCAATAAGCTCTGCCGGGATACATCCGCCGGAAGGTCCGCCGGTCTGTGCCGCTTTGAACTTTTTGCCGTTCGGAATTCCGCCGCCGATTTCTTCAACGATTTCGCGGAGTGTTGTTCCCATAGGAATTTCAACCAAACCGGTATTGTTAATCTTTCCGCCGAGTGCGAACACCTTTGTTCCCTTTGATTTTTCTGTTCCCATCGATGTGAACCAATCAACACCATTTAAGATAATCTGTGTAATATTTGCGTATGTTTCAACGTTATTCAAAAGTGTAGGCTTGCCCCAAAGTCCTTTAACTGCCGGGAACGGCGGACGCGGACGCGGCTCACCTCTCTTGCCCTCAATTGAAGTAATAAGAGCTGTTTCCTCACCGCAGACAAATGCACCTGCACCGAGTCTTATATCAAGGTCAAAGTTAAATCCAGTTCCGAAAATATCCTTGCCCAAAAGTCCGTATTCTCTTGCCTGCTTGATTGCGATTCTGAGTCTTTCAACCGCGATAGGATACTCGGCACGGATATACACATATCCCTGATCCGCTCCTACAGCATAGCCGGCAATTGCCATTGCTTCGATAATTGCATGCGGGTCGCCTTCCAAAATGGAACGATCCATGAATGCGCCCGGGTCACCCTCGTCGGCGTTACATGCAACATACTTCTGCTCACCGGGAGCATCATGCGTAAACTGCCACTTCATTCCGGTAGGGAATCCGCCGCCGCCTCTGCCGCGCAATCCCGAATCCTTGATAATTTTAATAACATCCTCAGGTGTCATCTCGGTAAGAACCTTTCCGAGTGCCTGATAGCCGTCAACGGCGATATATTCATCAATATTTTCCGGGTTGATAACACCGCAGTTTCTCAGTGCTACACGCATCTGTTTTGCATAGAACTGAGTTTCGTTAAGGGATTTGATATTGTCCTCTTCAACGGTCTCGCTGTAAAGCAATCTCTTTACAATACGACCCTTTAAAAGGTGCTCTTCAACTATTTCCTTAACGTCTTCCTTATTTACTCTGCTGTAGAATGCGCCCTCGGGATAAACAACCACAATCGGACCCAGCGCACAAAGACCGAAACAACCTGTCTGAACAATTTTTACTTCGTTTTCAAGACCGTTTTCTTTAAGCCGGCTTGCAAACTCTTCCTGAAGAGTTACAGAGCCTGAGGAGGTACATCCCGTACCGCCACAAATCAATACATGAGATCTGTATATATTCATTTAGTATAACCTCCTATTATTTCTCTGCCGCGCCTATTGTATACTCGTCAACAGGCCGGTTATTTATAATGTGTTCCGCCACAATGCGTGCCGCCTTATCCTCGGACATGTGAACGTATGTCACCTTATCCTGTCCCGGAACATACACCTCAACAATCGGCTCATATCGGCACATTCCGATACATCCTGTCTGTGTAACGGTAACATTTTCAAGACCGCGCTTTTCGATTTCCTGTAAAAAAGCGTTAAGTACGGGGCGCGCGCCTGCCGCAATTCCGCAGGTTGCCATGCCGACAACAACGCGTATTCCGCCCTCGCGTTCCTTACGTAAATTAACCTGGCTTAACGCTCTGTTACGAATTTCCTGCAATTCTGCCAAACTTTTCATAATTTACCTCCTGAAAATTACTTTACTTATATAAAACACCTGCGATATTTCAGCTTATATCGCTAAGTCCTTCGTTTATATACTCACCTATCCACTTCAAAACCTCCGGCACATCCGGCGAAACACCACCCAGCACCTCTCGCATTTCCCTTGTATCCAAGGTAAAGGTTTTTCCGTTTTTTGTATGACGGTAAACAAAATCAGTATCGGGCGAACCCGATATCAAAGTTTTGACGGTTCCCGCCATATCTCCGATCGGCGCGCGGTCGATATGGTCAAGCATAAAGCTTGCTTCAACAACCGTTCCCACACCCTCCTCGGAGGTTATATCCAAATTCCCGCCGCACTGCATGCACGCCGCTTCAAAAAGCGGAATACCCATGCCCACCTTTCTTGTGGTTCGCGTTGTGGAAAAAGGGTCCTTTACCGTTTTTAAAAATTCTTTGCTCATACCGCAACCGTTATCCTTTATTTCGATGGTAAGAAGATTTTTTTGCTCATCCTCATTTATTGAAATTTCAATCAGCCGCGCTTTCGCCTTAACCGAATTTTTTGCTATATCCAATATGTGCAAAGACAATTCTTTCATAAAATACATCCCTGTGATTTGAAAATATCCGAAACATCCTCCGCTGCAATCGTTTCATCCGCCATGGCTATATCCGCCAAATAATGGGCATCGGAATTGCGCAAAATGTTATATTTTTTCAGCTCTTCTCTCGAAGAAAGATACGCATTTAAATCGCTTGTTGCCCGCGAAACCTCGATACAGCGTATATCAACATCCTCCGGCATGAATCCGAGGTTGGTAAGAACGCTGTAGGAATGTCTGTCCACATGCGCCGGAATAAATATCCCGCCAACAGCCCGTATCACATCAAAAAGTCGGTTAAAAGACAGTGAAGTCGGCGAAATCAGGAGCTTTTCCTCATACCCCGTAATATTGTCGTTTTCATCCATAAAAACCTGTTCTCCGAAAATATCGGGGCGATTTTTTATATCCGGTAAGCTTTTATAGACCAGCTCTGCCGCCTCCTCCGCCGCCGCAAGCGACGGGTACAGCGTAAGGACGTGAACCTCCTCCTCGGTTTCCACCTCCATTGCCGGGATTACCTTAATTCCCGCTTTTTCTCCCGCGTTCATTGCCGCGTGCACATTTCCGACGGTGTTGTGGTCGGACAGTGCTATCACATTAAGACCCGAGAGAGCCGCCATATTGACAATATTGTTCGGTGTCATATCCGCATCTCCGCAAGGGGAAAGGGCGGAATGAATATGAAAATCATAGTACAGCATAACTATATTTCTCCGTTTATTCCGCAGGCGAGCTCGTATGCCGTTTCATTGCTTTTTAAAATTATTATTCCCTCTTTGTCTGCCTTTTGTATGACCGTGCTGTCAGCCGAAACGCCCTCGCACAGGATAACACATGCACAATCCGCAAGAGACGCAACCGCAACAATATTTATGTTATTCATTATTGTTATCCACACATCCCCGCTTTTCGCTCTGCCCATAACCCAACTCAAAAGGTCGCCGATATAGCATCCGGTTATTTCCCGGTCGTCATAGTCATTCTTTGTTATAACAGACAAATTCAGTTTTTTTATTAATTCAGATACCTTCACATTATCACTGCCCAATTCTTATTTTGAACCGTCAAAGCTTTCGTTCAGCTCATACAGCTCCCGCGCAAGCTTTGTAACCTGTTCTCTCATAATAAATATACAATCGTTTTCACTTGCAAAGCCACGGACGATATCCTCCGCCAACGCCTTACAGGACGGCGCCCCGCATGACCCGCAATCCAGCTTCGGCAATCTTTCGTAAAGAGCATCCATAAGCTCCATTTTCTGCATTGCCTTTTCCAAATCATCATCCAATCCCGAATGTTTTCTTCCGGTTACCGCCTTTTGCCACAAAAGCTTGTCAATATCGGCACTCTTCGGAATTTCCTTTACTTCCTGTTTTTTGGATTGCTGTGTTATTCTGCGTGATGCGATAAACGGATTTACCATATTCAGCGGCCCGCCGGAACACCCGCTCGTGCATGCTGACAATTCGATAAAATCCACACTGTTGAGCTTACCGTATTCTATTTCTTCCAAAACCTTTAAAACGTTGTTTATTCCGTCAACGGCTATATAATCCTCAACGCCCGAGCCCTTGCACTCTCCGCCGCTTTTTGCCCAGAAAATTCCTTCTCTGCCCGAAACCGCAAGGTTTCGCTCTTCCGAAACATTTTCGATTATCGGACGTATCTTTGCAAATGCGTCCTTTACTGAAATCGCTCCGCTGACATAGGATTTTTCAAGAGTAAGCGGTGATTTTATGCTTGTTACTTTTGCCGGGCAGGGAGATATAAAGAATATACCGATTTCTTCATCTGAAAGCCCGGTCTTTTTCCGCGCTTCCTCCCTTGCAAGCATTGCCGCCGCTTCCATGGGCGAAATTACATTCAAAACATTCCCCAAAATTTCCGGAAAGCGTTCCCTGATAAGCCGCAAAACCGCCGGGCACGCCGAGCTTATAACCGGTTTTTTTATTTCCTCTTTTGATAAAATTTCTTTTGTTGCCGCGCTTACATATTCCGCGCCGCGGGCAACCTCGAACACACCATCAAAGCCTATTTCGATAAATGCGTTTAAAATTTTATTCACGCTTATTTCACAGTGAAATTGGCTGTAAAAGGACGGCGCCGGCATAGCTACATTATATTTGAACTCCGAAAGCCTTGAAAAATCATCCGCCGCAACTATCTTTGCATGCGATTGACAGACTCTTATACATTCTCCGCAATCGATACAGCGCTGTTTAATTATCTTTGCTTTTCCGCGTCGGACACGTATTGCCTCGGTCGGGCAATGACCGATACAATTTGTGCATCCGTGACATTTATCCTTATCCAAAGTAACGGAATGGAAATAAGTCATAATATCACCTCACAGATTTATAATCAATGTTAAGGCAGTTCCCTTTCCCGGAGCTGTTTCTATAATCATATCGTCGGTGTATTTTTTAATATTCGGCAATCCCATTCCCGCGCCAAAGCCGAGCTCGCGGATTTTCTCACTCGCGGTGGAATATCCCTCGCTCATCGCAAGCTCCACGTCGGCAATTCCCGGGCCGTTGTCGCGAAAAATAATCGAAACCTTGTCCGGTTCAATCTCCGCCACACATTCACCACCTCCGCCGTGGATAATTGTATTGATTTCCGCTTCGTACATCGCAATGGAGACGCGCCGCACGATTTCCGCCGATATGCCGAGGCGCTTCAGTACCGATTTAAAGTCACTTGAAGCTTCGCCGGCAAGGGAAAAATCTTCTCCGGAAATATTATATCTTTTAATCATCGCTGCTTCCCCGCAAGCCTTCGCTGTAAAGCATTCCGCAGGCGGTATAAAGCGGATACTCCGTACTCAAAACCGTTATTCCCTTTTGGTTTGCAAGCTCAATAACATCCTCCGCGGGGTTTTTGCCGCGGACAAAACAGACCGCAACAATATCGGTCATTTCCGCCGTGCGTATAACCTGAGAATTTATCAGCCCTGTCAAAAGAAGGGATTGATCCTTTACAAACGCCAAAACATCGCTCATCAGGTCACAGCCGCACGCTGTGTGAATGTCCTTTTCGCTAAGCTCTGTCTCATTTTCTTTGCTCAGCACTTCAGCTTTCAGAATTTTTTTAATATCATACAGCAGCATACCTTTGCTCCTTAATTATACTTAGCCAGTATATCATCAACATCATTTACCGTAAGACGTCCGTAAACTTCATCATTTACGGTAAGTACCGGCGCAAGACCGCACGCACCTATGCAACGTGTTGCATCCAGCGAGAATTTTCCGTCCGGTGTACATTCGCCCACATCGATACCCAGGCGGCTCTTGAATTTCTCAAGAATGTCTCCCGAGCCCTTAACGTAACATGCCGTTCCGAGGCATATTCCGATTTGATATTCACCCTTGGGGTTTAAGGAGAACTGAGTATAGAAAGTTACTATACCGTAAATCTCCGCCAGCGGAACATCCAGTCCCTCCGAAATCATTTCCTGTACTTCTATCGGAAGATAGCCGTATATATTCTGTGCTTCATGCAGTACCGGAATTACGGCACCCGCTTCACCCTTATGAGCTTCAATCACATCCATAAGCATTGCTTCCTGTTCTTTTGTGCCTCTAAAAGGCACAGCACTTGAATTGTTCATCTTTTTCCTCCTTATACGTAATTGCAAAATAACCCAATATCGATTATATCAC
>CAYMBZ010000078.1:0-6188 GCA_964388835.1 uncultured Lachnospiraceae bacterium | reverse complement strand
AACGGTACCGTTACAGTTAAGGAGGACGGAAACTTTCTCCACAATAGCGCAATGCTTGAAAATTCCGACACGCATGTGTTTTTGTGCGGAAGCGATAAAGTAGGAAAATATTCAAAGCTGGTGCAGTGCAAACTGGACGTTATTGATTATTTCATCACAGATAAAAAATTAAGCGAAAAGCTTATAAAAGCCTACCCGCGCACAAAGTTTATTTACACATAAAACAAGGCATAATTTGTTTTATACATTTTTTGTCGCTTTACCCCCCGGGCTCGCAGTCTTCCGCAATCCGTCTTCCCCCCCTTTTGGAGAAGCCTTGTGTGGTAACTATTGAATTCTCGAAAAAGCGTGATTAGAGCGAAAAGTTTGCGCAACAACTAAAAAGGGATGTAAAAACTCATTTTGATGTCGCCCCCAAGGTCCAACCTTTAGGGCACATCATTTTTTACATCCCATTTATTAATTTATCAGTTCTTTTTAGCCTGTTCCAGCTTTGTCTGACGGCGCTTTTTAACCTCTTCAGGCATAGGCATGATATCGCCTGCCGCTTTAAGGGCTTCCTTCGTCATAAGCGGACCTACAAGCTCATAAATCAGTACCGCAAACAATGTAATATTTCTTATAAGGGCTCCCTGCTCTCCGAGTTGCATTGCAGTTGTGCACATTCCCAACGCGACGCCCGCCTGAGGCAAAAGCGTAATTCCGAGATACTTCGAAATCTTAGGCGAACACTTCATAGCTTTCGCACTTGCAAAACTTCCGAAATATTTTCCCAGTGAACGGAATATGATATACACAATACCGATAACTACGATTGCCCAATCGGCAAACACACCCAGCTCCAGTTCTGCACCGCTTATAACAAAGAATATCGCAAACAGCGGTGAAGTCCATTTATCCGCCGCCGCCATAAGGTCTCCGGAGAGCGGACAAATATTGCAGAATACCGTTCCCAGCATCATGCATGCAAGCAATGAAGAAAAGCTGATATGTACCGGTCCGATATTAAAGTCAAGCATAGCAAGGGATGCTGTTAAAAATACTATTCCGATTGTAAGATTTAAGCGATTTGTATTTGAATTAAACAGCTTTTCAAGCTGAGTAAGTATCCATCCCATTACAGCACCCAGTGTCAATGAGCATACAATTTCCACAATCGGGTTTACAATAATGGAAACCATATCCACCGAGCCTAACATAAGTGTCTTTGCAATACCGAAAGATACAGCAAAAACAATAAGTCCGACAGCGTCATCCAGTGCAACAATCGGAAGCAAAAGACTTGTAAGAGGTCCCTTTGCTTTGTACTGGCGCACAACCATCAATGTTGCCGCCGGAGCCGTTGCGGTAGCTATTGCCCCCAACGTCAACAGCTGAGGTACTGACAGCTTATCCGGCATTGCGCAGTGCAGTGCAAGAAGCGCAAGGTCTACAAACAATGTCGCTGTAAGCGCCTGGAAAACACCTATTACAAACGCCTGTTTTCCGGTCTGTTTAAGATCGGATAATCTGAATTCGTTTCCTATTGAAAACGCGATAAATCCGAGAGCAACCTCAGATATCAAAGACAGTTTTTCCACCGCCTCATGAGTTGCAAATCCCAATCCTCCGATATTAAGCGCACCCATGCAATACGGTCCGATAAGCACGCCGGCTATCAGATAAGCCGTTACTGACGGAAGCTTCAAGGGTTTGAAAACTCTCGTCATAATAAGCCCTGCCAAAAGGGCAATTGAAACTGATAATAATGTATCCATTTTTTCCACTTCTTTCTTTAATCTTTTTTAAAAACCGTGTTCCATTATAGCACATCGACAAAATTAATTCAATGCCAATTCGACCAAAATATAAACAAAAAAAACCTATTTTTTTACCATTTGTTAGGCAGTTTGTCACATAATGCACATATTCAACCTCTAAGGACAGTTGGAATTATACAAAAATACGCACCCCGCCCAAAAAACAAACGAGGTACGTACAAAAATCCGTTTTTTTGTCTCACGATACACCACCTAAAACTTTTCTGCCGAAATCACTGCTAAGCCGCCCGAATCCGCCCTAAACTTAATCTCGTACTCTCCGTACTTCATACCGTACACCCGTTCTTCTTCTATATAAGACGGGCGCGGGTCATTCGCCAGAATTTCCATTATTTCCTTTTGATATTCCTCGCTCAGTGTAAAAAAGTTTGCACACTCTATCCGCACATTTGCGCGCCATTCCTCGGAATTTTTCGAGAACCCCGCCGTAGCATCCGTTAAGCAATCCGCATAAGGTATATACGGCTTCACATCAAAAACCGGGGTATTATCAAGGATATCTACACCCAACACATGCAGCACCGGACCCTCATTATCGGTATACTCTATCCTCTCCAGACAAACACAGGACATGCCAATCGAATTCGGACGATATGGCGAGCGCGTCGCAAAAACGCCTACCCGCTTGTTACCGCCCAAAACCGGCGGTCTTACGGTAGGAGTCCATTCCGTCCTCTGCGCTTTTGAAAACTGCCACAAAATCCATATATGTGAAAAATCCTCAAGCCCCCTGAAAGCTTCCGGCACTTGATATCTCTTTTCGAACACAACTCTTCCCCGCGCCGATTTCGCAAGCCCGCTTTGCCTTGGGATTCCGAACTTTTCTTTAAAATCCGTCCTTACATGCGCAATTATCTCAAATTCCGCTTGTTTATCCGTTCTCATACCTCAACAAACTCAAATACTTCGGTTGCAAAGTCGCCTTCTACATATTGAACGCGCTTACCTCTATGCATAAGTAGCGCACCGCTGTAAACCTTGCCGGTAGCGGTATCCCTATACATTTTATCTGGGTCAAGACCTTTAAGCTTCACCGTAAATCCGTATCTATTTGCAACCGCCATCATGCGTGCTGTGTATAAAACCGCATGAGCTTTGTCCTTTGAGACAACCTGCCAACTGCAGAAATTACTTTCAAAAGGATTGCTTATACGATAGAAATCTCCCTCACGAACAGTAGGCGCAATGCGCTTTGCAAACTTAATCTGCTGTTTGATTTCATCAATTTCCTCGTCCGTCATCTTGGTTATATCCAACTCATATCCGAATATTCCTATATATGCCGTATCTCCGCGGCTCTTTAATGAGGTAACACGTCCGCACTGATGATTCGGAACAGCCGTTACGTGCGCGGATATAGATGATACCGGATAGCACATCGATGTTGCGTACTGTATTTTCATTCTTGCACCCGCGTCCGAGTTATCACTTGTCCAAATCTGCGGCATGTAAGCCAGAACTCCCGGGTCAAAACGTCCGCCGCCGCTTGCACATCCCTCAAAAAGAACGTTTGGGAAAGATTCCGTTATTGTTTTCATTACTCGGTAGAATCCGAGCGTGAATTCATGGTTAAATCCCTCGCGCGGCATGTCGGTCATCATGCGGTTAAAGTCCCATTTAACGTATTCAATATTCGCTTCTCTCAAAATCTTGCTTACCGACTCTATTATGTAATCGCAAACTTCGCTTCTGCTGAAATCCAAGATGAGCTGATATCTCATCTCAACAGGAGTTCTCTCATCCACCGTTACCGTCCAATCGGGATGAGCACGATATAGGTCGGAATCGCGGCTTATCATTTCCGGCTCAAACCACAAGCCGAATTTCATCCCTATTTCATTAACCTTTTTAGCCAATCCGCTTATTCCGTTCGGAAGTTTTTTCTCGTATACAACCCAATCTCCCAGGCTGTTGTCATCACTGTCACGTTTTCCGAACCAACCATCATCCAGGACAAACAGCTCAACTCCCGCCTCATGGGCCTTTTTTGCCATTGCAATGAGCTTCTCTTCAGTGAAATCAAAGTATGTTCCTTCCCAGTTATTCAGCAAAACCGGTCTGTTCTCGTGCGTAAATTTACTTCTCATCAAGTTATTTCGGTAAACATCGTGATATTCACGCGACATCTTGCCAAATCCGCAATTTGAGTAGCAAATCACACTTTGAGGGGTCACAAAGCTTTCGCCGGGTTTTAATACCTTTTTAAATCCGAACGGATTTATCCCCTGCAGAACTCTTACATCCTCAAACATCTCGGTTTTAACAACCGTGGAATGGTTTCCGCTGTAAATCAATGAAAATCCGTAAACATCACCGTTGTCTTCACCCGCACCCGCCTCGGCAACTATTACAAAGGGATTTACATTATGCGCACAGCCGCGTGCAGTATCCACTTCATTTGCAACTCCGCGTCTTAAGGGAGTGCGCATTATATTGCGCTCGTCGCATTGCGCACCGGCAAACGATAACATCTCGTAATCGCCTTTCGGTAAATCAACACTTGCGGAATATACTCTTTTTAAAATCATGTCCTCCTCGGATTTATTCACAATAAGCGTGTTTCTCGCAACTATATTATATTTGTCAAATACCGTATAGAACAAATGCACTTCAAGACCTATAACGTCATCGCACAAAATCGCTTCAAGGGTATCCGCCTTTTTATCTCCCGCATAAAGAGACGGCATGCCGTCAATTTGCGCAGTTACGTTTTCATGGATAACGAAATCTTTTACTTTAAGCTGTGAAAGACAGTTTCCACACTTATTTACAACCTCGTATGCCGGAACTCTCAAATCCCGATAGCCGTAGGAAGGATATTCCTGTGCCAATCGGTCAAGACCCACTACATTTGAAGAAAATCCAACTCTTTTCCATTCGTCATACATTTCGGAAAAATCGCTGTCGTCAAGCGCCTGTCCGAAGTGGAAATTGAGCAAATCTCCCTGCTCGGATACCATCATTACATAGCTCATTTCGCGTCCCTTAAGATGAACGGTATTGCCGTTTTTTATTATCATGTACTTGTACCTCTTTCGTTTTATTGATTACCCTTTTATCGCGGCAAGGGCGCAAATCTGCTGTTTCCTCACACGCCAATCCACACTTTCACTATACCACTTTGCAAACTCATTGTCAATATAAGTCAAAGATTTTATCCGAGATTTTCGAGTATAACCCCGTACTCTCCCGCCCACGCACAAGTGCTTTCTTATTTACTTTCACTTACTCCACTAAACAGCCGTTTCTTTTAACCTTTGTAACCTCCTGCACTACTGAATTTTTTTCAATACACTCAAAATATTCCGCTTTCTATCCCTCTTTGCAATTTCAGACCTACAACCGCTTTGAAAAAAATTCGCATACATCTCCCATCGGCTTGCTCATATAAAGCGAGTTGTCGAAGTTTTGCGGCTTTTACTTTGTAAAAGCCGACGAAACTTGCAACTTGTTTGAAGCCGCTAAACCACGGGTTTCAAAGGGTTCCCCTTTGCGACTTTTCGTACTTTTGGTTGCTCAAAAGTACAAATATACAAAACAGCACAAGCTGACAGTCAATAACGCCTGCCCCTACAATTTCATCCTCAAAGCCTCTGTCAACCCACGCGACTATCACACGATTTTCGTTACACAAAAAAAGAACCCTCTCGGATTCTCTTTTTCACAATCAGTTAATGATTGTCATTTCTGTTTCTTTATCGAACAGGTGAATCTTATTTGTATCAAATGCCAGTTTGATTGTATCGCCCATTCTTGCAGTAGTTCTCTGATTTACTCTTGCTGTGAAAGGCTTATCGGCAATTGTCAGATACAGATAATATTCAGCACCCATCATTTCTGTTACATCAACGTGAGCTGTAACGATTGCATCGGTTTTTGAAGAGATAAAGCTTTCTTCATCATGAATATCCTCAGGTCTGATACCAAGTACAACTGTCTTGCCGATGTATTCGTCAAGAGCTGGATTTGCGGCTTTTCCCTCAGGAAGCTTAACCGTTTCGCCACCGAAGTCAAGATATACACCATCTGCATTTTTTGAAAGAACAGCATCCACAAAGTTCATTTGCGGGCTTCCGATAAATCCTGCGGTGAACATATTGCAAGGCTTATTGTAAAGGTTAGCCGGTGTATCTACCTGCTGTACAATACCGTCCTTCATAACGATAATTCTTGTACCCATGGTCATAGCTTCTGTCTGGTCATGTGTTACATAGATAAATGTAGTTTCCAATCTCTTATGAAGCTTATTTATTTCTGTTCTCATCGCAACTCTCAACTTTGCGTCAAGGTTCGAGAGCGGCTCATCCATCAAGAACACCTTAGGACTTCTTACGATAGCACGACCCAACGCAACACGCTGTCTCTGAC
>CAYMBZ010000077.1:0-6259 GCA_964388835.1 uncultured Lachnospiraceae bacterium | reverse complement strand
TTGTAAACCTACAACGTTTGTAGAACTACTATTAAAAAACATTGACATTATACATAATTTGTTGTATAATAATTTGAAAAGTTATTTTTTTAAATCAAACAGAAATGGGGAATTAATGTGAACGGTTTGGTTATTCCGCAAGGGTATAAGCCACTTCTATCTCTCAAACAGACTGAGCAGGCAATTAAAAAAGTTAAAGATTTTTTTGAACGCGATTTATCGATACAGCTTAATTTAACGCGCGTATCGGCACCGCTTTTTGTCAACCGCGCAAGCGGCTTAAATGACACTTTAAACGGCGTTGAGCGCCCCGTAGCGTTTGACATAAAAGGAATTGAGGGTGACTATGAAATTGTTCATTCATTGGCTAAATGGAAGCGTTTTGCACTGAAGCATTACGGCTTCACGTCGGGCGAGGGGCTCTACACCGATATGAACGCAATCCGCCGCGACGAGGATGTTGACAATCTTCATTCAAATTACGTTGACCAGTGGGATTGGGAAAAGGTCATTGAGAAGTCTGACAGAACCGTGGATACCTTAAAAGATAGCGTATCAAAGATATATGCGACACTTAAACATACCGAGCGCTATATAGCCTCAGAGTATGATTTTGCCGAAATATATCTTCCGGAGGACATATTCTTTATAACTACCCAGGAACTTGAAGATATGTACCCGGGCAAAACTCCGAAAGAGCGGGAATATGCCATCGCAAAGGAAAAAGGCGCCGTATTTCTCATGCAGATAGGCGGTGTGCTTAAATCAGGTAAAATCCATGACGGACGTGCCCCCGATTATGATGATTGGAGCTTAAACGGTGATATAATCGTGTACTATCCCATTCTCGATACCGCTCTTGAGCTTTCCTCAATGGGGATACGTGTTGATGAAGAAGCGCTTCTCTCACAGCTGAAAATCAGAGGCAGAGAAGAAAATGCAGAACTTCCGTTCCAAAAAGCACTGCTTCGCGGTGAGCTCCCGTATACTATAGGCGGCGGCATAGGACAATCCAGAATTTGTATGTATTTTCTCCGCAAAGCTCATGTGGGCGAGGTTCAATCTTCAATCTGGCCCGACAGCATGATTAAAGAATGTGCAAAGCACGGCATAAATCTTCTGTAAAACCAAAGTATGTCTAAAACATAATGCGATGCTCATTATCGTTATCAGGTTAATGATATCATTATTTAGCTTACTCTATTGGGGAATATCCGACAGCGGGTATTCCCATTTTTCATCTCCGCAAAGGCGGTGATTTTTTTCATCATTATCGTAGCCAAAAAATGCAACTATTTTTTTGATTTTTAACGGTAAAATGCTAATTCGATTAAGTTAAATATGTGCTCGGGGGTGCGCTCTATCATATGCCCTGCGAATTTCGGGATCCAGAATATCCGAATACACCTGCATTGCCGAAATATCTGCATGCCCCAGCATGTGCGAAATTATTTCAGGTTCCGCACCGTTTTCCAAAAGGTGCACCGCAAAGGAATGACGAAGCGTGTATGGAGTTACGGATTTTTCTATACCCGCGGATTTTTTGTATGCTTTTATAATTTTCCAAAATCCCTGGCGTGACATTCCTGTACCACCGCAGTTTAAGAACAGGACATTTACATTTTCTGACGGAACAAGGAGCGGTCGCGCAAATTCAATATAATTTCCCAACGCAATTGCCGCAGGACGGCCAATCGGCACAACTCGTTCATGAGAAGCGGTTTTGCAGGTTACATATTCCATTTTTAAATCCACATCGCCGACATTTAAGCTTATTAATTCCGAAACTTTCATGCCGGTTGCATACAACAATTCCAGCATTGCCTTATCACGATATCCCTTTGCATCAACGCATTTCGGCTGAGCAAGCAAGCGTGAGGTTTCCTCCGCAGTAAGCACACTAGGAAGTTTGCGCGAGGTATGAGGAGTTTCAAGATTAGCTGTAGGGTCGTTAACATCTATCCCCCTCTCTGATGTATATGCGTAAAACGCGCGGAGAGATGCGAGCCTGCGCGAAATTGTAGATTCCGCTCTGCCTTGCTTTTTCAAAAACAACAAATATGTAAGAACCGTTGTTCTGTCGGTGTCTGTTATATCGGTAATTCCGCGTTCTTGCAGAAATTTTATATAATCCGCAATATCACGTTTGTATGACATAATTGTATTTCCGGATTTTCCGCGCTCCCCTATCAGCGAAAACACAAATCCATCCAAAAGTTCCTGCATTGTTTTACCTCTTTTCATAAAATTTTGATGTGACACAATAACTATTATACCACAAATTTTCGATATGTGCAGACTTTTTTCTAATTATTTTTACATATTTTTTATAACTCCCTCTGAAAATCGCATAAAAACCGAAGATAAATAACCGCGCGCAAAGCTGTCCGCACAAATCACCGCGGTGATGAACAGCGCGATAAAAAGATACCGTTTCCAAAAATATTTTTTCTCATGCCGCCCGACAATCACATTTTGAGAAGCGACACTTCCGTAATACAATATCGCAGGAATTAAAAACAGCGCAGACAATATATTTGCCCCGCAAAGAAGCAACCCCTTTATGCCGTAAAGGCGCAAAACCGCCGTGATTGCAAATCCTGCAGAAAATCCTTTACAGAAAATCACCGCAGAAAGCAGAATCGGTCCGAAAACGAAGCACCCTCCCGCAAGCAGACAAATCAACAGTTTCAGGTTATTCACAGCCACGCTTTTAATGCTGTCCGTAGTGTTTGCCGTATACGCCGATGTCGCGCCTGTAATATAACTATACATATCCTCCTGTTTGCCGCTTCTTGCCTGTCCGAGCCCGCCGAAAAATATACCGACGGCATACAATATGGTAAAAATAATTGTAAAAATAAGCTTAGTGTTCTTCAAAACAAAAATCTCCTTTTGTGCATGATAGTAAATATTATGCACAAAGGAGATGTAAAATTCCGTCCGTTATTAACTTATCTTAAAATTCCGCCGCATGAAGGAATTTTTTCAAGCGTTCAATTCCCTCAACTATATTATCCATGCTGGTTGCATAAGACCATCTGACGTAATTGTTCACGCCGAAGCCCGTTCCCGGAACAACCGCAACTTTTGCAACATCAAGGAACAGTTTCGCAAAGTCGTCGGCATCCTTTATGGTAACGCCATACATTGTTCTGCCGATAAGCTCATCTATGTTCATCATAATATAGAAAGCGCCGTTAGGTCTCTTACATGAAACACCGTCAATGGTAGAGAACATATCTACCATAAAATCGCGTCTGCGCTTGAATTGCTTACGCATTTCCTCAGCAGTCTCCATACCGCCCTCAAGTGCGGCAACGGTTGCCGCCTGGGCAATCGAATTCGGGTTAGACGATGCGTGAGATTGAATATTAGCCATTGCCTTTGCAATTTCCGGATTTGCCGCGGTATATCCTATTCTCCAGCCCGTCATTGCAAAAGTTTTTGACACGCCGTTGATAACAATTGTCAAATCCTTGATTTTTTCACCGAAAGATGCGATACTTACATGCTTGCCCTCATAAATCAAATGCTCGTAAATTTCGTCGGAAATCACATACAAATTATTTTCTACGGCAAAATCCGCAATTTCCTTAAGTTCGCTTTCGGAATAAACCATACCGGTCGGGTTAGACGGGCTGTTTATAACAATTGCTTTTGTTTTCGGAGTAAGTGCCTTTTTAAGTTCTGCCGCCGTAACCTTAAAGTTATTTTCTTCCGTGGCATTTACTATAACCGGTACACCGTCCGCAAGCTTAACCATTTCGGGATAGCTTACCCAATAAGGTGCCGGGATAATTACCTCATCCCCCGAGTTACAAACCGCGGTAAAAGCGTTTATCAAGGAATGTTTTGCGCCATTTGAAACTACAATATCCGACGGCTTGTATTCAAGACCGTTCTCTCGCAAGAACTTATCCGCAACCGCCTGTCTCAAGCGCAATGTGCCTGCGGCAGGGGTATATTTTGTCTCGCCGCCCATGATTGCCGCAATTGCGGCTTTCTTTATATGCTCCGGTGTATCAAAATCCGGCTCACCGCAGCCAAATCCGACAACATCTTCGCCGTTTGCTTTCATTTCCTTAAATTTTGAATCTATTGCAAGTGTAGGTGACGGGGAAACGCCCGCTGCTTTCTTTGAAATCATAATATCCTCCGATGTTTTTGAATTTTTATTTTGCTCAAAATTTCATTTCGCGTCAATATACAATAATATTATACCTCTTTTTCGCAAAAAATGCAATATTTATGCAGTAAAAATTTCAAAATTACTTGCACAAATTATTTTTTTGTATTTTATACATAAGTATGCAATTTCAACAATTATGCTCAATGAGGCGCAAAAAATTTTTGTATGCGATTTTTTCCTTGATACTCTCGGAACAAGGAAGCATCGATAAAATATCTCCCATATTCTCTGCACCGTTTATGCCTCGCGGCAGAAAATCCACTCCGTCAAAATCACTGCCGAATCCGATATTATTTTCTCCGCCGAGAGCAAGCATGCGCTCGGTATGCCAAATCACGCAGGATACATCATCTCCGAAAAACGGCGGGGAAAAATTCATTCCGACAACGCCGCCCATGCGGCATATTTCTTTAAACTGCTCATCCGTTAAATTTCTCGGATGATTTTGAACCGAAATAAGATTAGAATGGCTTGCACACACAGGCTTTTCGGTTATCGAACAAACATCCCGAAAGGATTTCGGACCGAGGTGAGACACATCTATGACAATTCCGAGACGGTTCATTTCCCTAACAAGTGCTTTTCCGAAAGGCGTAAGCCCCGTATCCTCGATTTCGCCAACGCCGCATGCTATATGGTTTTTAAAATTCCACGTGGGAGCTATCATCCTGACACCCATGCTGTAGAATCTTTCAAGGTCAAAAAGCGTTTTTATTCCATCGCCGCCCTCTATGCTGAGGAAAGCCTTAATCGGCGTTTTTGCCGTTTTCCAATCGGAATAATTTTTGCATACTGTAATACCGTTTTCCCTTGTTTCGACAAGAAATTTATCGATTATATCAAGTGTGCGCTTTGTGGGATTTTCACTGTATTTCGGTGAAACAAACGCCGCGAACACCTGTGTGTATGCGGAATATTTCCCCATCCTCTCGGCATCTATATGCAGATTGTTTTTGTAAAGAGCTTTATCTGTATCCACAAGCACGCTCATTGTGTCGCAGTGCGCATCAAATATTTCCGTCATATCCGCGCCGCCCCTTTCATTAATAATTAAAAAGCCGATTTGATATGGTTGATTTCGGTCGGGCAGAATACATCTCCCCGCATGCGATACATGACCTCAATCACGTCAAAGCGCATGTCGATATCATCACAACCCAAATAATACAGTGCTGTCTGAATAATCTTCTCACGTTTTTTTAAATCTACAAACTCACCCGGAGTGCCGTAAGCCTTTGTTGCCCGAGTTTTTACTTCAACGAAAACTATTGTGTCTTTGTCCTTCGCTATTATGTCAATTTCTCCGGCTCTTGAATGGAAATTACGTTTTATAACGTTTATCCCGTGCTCCTCCAAAAATTTACATGCCGTATCCTCTCCGAAAATTCCGGCTTCACGTGCAGTCATATTTTTTCTCCCAATAATTTTTTTAAAAAAGTTTTTCTGTGTATGGGGCAAATACCGTACTTTAAAATGGCATCGGTATGCGCCTTTGTTCCGTAGCCCTTGTGTTTTTCAAATCCGTATTGCGGATATTTTTCCGCCATTTCGGTTATATAGCGGTCTCTTGCAACCTTTGCCAAAACGGATGCGGCGGCAACCGACATGCTTTTTGAATCTCCCTTTATCAAAGTTTGGTGAGGAATCGTCATTCCGTTTATGGAATTGCCGTCTATAATAACAAAATCCGGCTTGGTTGAAAGCGAGTCTACCGCTTTATTCATCGCCATGTGTGTGGCATTTAATATGTTTATTTCATCGATTATACCCTCATCAACTGAAAAAATCGAATAACTCACCGCCATTTCGATAATTTTATCAAACAGCTCTTCGCGCTTTTTCGGCGACAGCTTTTTGGAATCGTTTATTCCGTCAATCCGTACATTTTCCGGAAGTATCACTGCCGCGGCATAAACCGGTCCCGCAAGCGGGCCTCGTCCGGCTTCGTCAACCCCGGCAACAAAGCGGTAACCCGCAATTTTCAGCTCATTTTCCACCGTAAGCATTTCCGTTTGCCTTTTGAGTTCCTCTTCTTCTGTAAGTCTCGGCATATTTTCACCTCATAAA
>CAYMBZ010000076.1:0-6281 GCA_964388835.1 uncultured Lachnospiraceae bacterium | reverse complement strand
TTATTAACATAAATCATTCTCGGTACGTTGTAGTCGTTAGCCTGACGCCAAACGGTTTCAGACTGTGGCTCAACACCGCCCTTTGCACACATAACGGTAACACTTCCGTCAAGTACACGAAGAGATCTCTGAACCTCAACCGTGAAGTCAACGTGTCCGGGGGTATCGATGATGTTAATTCTGTGCTTTACACCGGCATCTTTACCGGTCTGCTTTGCCCAGAAACAGGTGGTAGCGGCGGAAGTAATTGTGATACCACGCTCAGCCTCCTGCTCCATCCAGTCCATCTGTGAGCCGCCGTCATGAGTTTCACCGATTTTGTGAATACGTCCGGTATAGTAAAGTATTCTCTCGGTAGTAGTGGTCTTACCTGCGTCGATATGAGCCATTATACCGATGTTTCTTGTATGTTCCAAAGAATATGGTCTACCCATAATACATTTTCCTCCTTTCAAGTGATGTATAAACAGATATTTTTAAATTGTACAGCCAACCGCTAAAAGCGGTAAGGCATGTACGGAAATTACCATCTGTAATGTGCGAAAGCTTTGTTGGCTTCAGCCATTTTGTGAGTATCCTCACGCTTCTTAACAGCACCGCCGGTACCGTTTAAAGCATCAAGAAGCTCGTTTGCAAGTCTCTCTTTCATGGTTCTCTCGTTACGCTCTCTTGAGTAACGTGTAAGCCATCTGAGCCCCAAAGTCTGACGTCTTTCGGGACGAACCTCCATCGGTACCTGATAGGTAGCACCGCCCACACGGCGTGCCTTAACTTCAAGTACAGGCATGATGTTATCCATAGCTTCGCCGAAAACTTCAAGCGGGTCCTTGCCTGTTTTTTCTTTTATGATTTCGAATGCATCATAAACAATTTTTTGAGCAACACCCTTTTTACCGTCGAGCATGATATTATTGATAAGCTTTGTAACAATAACGCTGTTGTAAATAGGATCCGCCAAAACTTCTCTCTTAGCAATATAACCTTTTCTTGGCATATTATTCTTCCCTCCTTCATAGATTTAACTCTTCGGAAAACATGTCCCGAAGATAACGGAAAAACTCCGTTTGATGAGTATCATAGGTACTCCGAACTTATAAAAGTCCCGTTTTATGCACACGGTTATATGCTTATATAAAATAGAATATAACACTATATGCACATGTTAAGAAAATAATTATTTCTTCTCCTTCGGCTTCTTTGCGCCATACTTAGAACGACTCTGCATTCTGTTGGCAACGCCCTGTGCGTCGAGCGTACCGCGGATGATGTGGTATCTTGTACCCGGAAGGTCTTTAACTCTTCCGCCGCGAATAAGAACAACGCTGTGCTCCTGCAAATTGTGACCGATACCCGGAATGTAAGCTGTAACTTCGATACCGTTTGTAAGTCTTACTCTGGCAATTTTACGAAGAGCTGAGTTAGGCTTCTTAGGGGTAGCAGTTCTTACAGCTGTGCAAACGCCTCTCTTTTGAGGAGATGAATGGTCGTTTGTTTTCTTCTGGAGAGAGTTAAGACTCTTCTGAAGAGCAGGTGCAGTTGACTTCTTGATTGAAGTTTCTCTGCCTTTTCTGACCAATTGGTTAAATGTTGGCATAGTGTATATCCTCCTTCTTTTGAAAATATATATTATAAACGCACGAAAGCGATTATAAACGAATGAGTGCGGCGCAGGATGCGGGGACATCAATTTCGCAAATGTCACCGAGCTCACGCATGGTGGGGATATTGACAATTTCTATTCCACCCGCTGCAACGCGGATGTTATCCGACATATTCGAAGAACAATCCTCTGCGAGAAAAATTTTTTCACAGCTGCCGGACTTGATTGCTTTGCAGACCTGCTTATAGCCGACCGTAAGCCTTTTTTTATCCTCCGATGAAATCATCTGTATGCCTCCAATCCCATTTTATGCTCATACTATTACATTATAGCAAAGAGAATGGGTTATGTCAATAGATTTACTGAAAAATTATTGCACAATTTTCGTGAAATTCACTGATTGCTTACTGCAATTAATGTCTAAAAATCAATCGTTGTGCAGTATTCCGTTTTCAACGTTGTAGATGTGCTCGGTAACGGTCTTTCCATGGGTAAAGTCGTCTATAAAGGTCTGTGCGGGAACAAAATCGGTGTGGTGAGGGAAAGAATAGCTGTTTTTCAGCTGTTTTTTAAAAATTTTAAAATCCTCCTCTGTCATGCCGGCGCGATAAAGAGCAAGACGCGTTTCTTTACAGGATTTTATCATGCTGTTCGCCAGCTTTACCGATAGTTTCGGGTTTTTTGCATGCTTCGGCACACAAAAGTGGTATTCCTCGATGTACATGGTACCGATACCTCCGTTTTTTGTCGGCCAGGGTATGTAGCGCATTTGCACATCACTTTCGACCGAATCAAGAACAAGTGACGGAAGAAAATCCACCTTAAATGCACCCTCAAAATTATCACTGATTCCCTCGTCGTATATCAGGGTACGGACAAAATTGAGCCATTCCACCTGATTACGGGAATTGTAGTCAAAAATCGTTTTGCCGTTTTCATCGGCAGAAAGGGAATACATCATATTTATATATGGTTCATGCCAATTGACGGCGATGTTTGAATGAATATAGTCCGCCATTTTTATAAAACTGTCCCATGTCCAATTTCCGTTTTTGAAGTAATCATAGGGGGAGAGATTACCGGAAAACTGTGTGGGGTCATAGCGACAATAGTTAAGATTTCCCAAAAGAACATGCGTGATTCCGTAAATTTTGCCGTCCGACTTACAGCTTTGGCGAATGATATTTTTGCTGTAAAGGCTACTGTTCGGATTGATATAATTATCCAGGGGAAGAAATTCCGAAAAATCGTCACCGGGGGAATAAAATAGGTCACACTGCGAAAAATTGTCGGTATATTCAACCGTACAGTTGTATTTTTCTTCAAATGCCGCAACGCCGTCGGAAAATGAGCTGTCCGTAAGAGTGATGGAACCTGCTACGCGCAGAATTGTACCGCTGTAATTCGGTTTATTCTTAATAATGACGGTAAAAATCGTAACGGCTGATATAATAATGAACAGTACAATGACTTTCTTTTTCAAAATTGACACACTCCTAAAAATATATACAATATATTATAGCACAAAAACACAAAAAAACAAGGAGCATTTGCTCCTTGTTTGAAAATTTTATAAAATTATTTTTCTGAGCTGAAAAGGATTTCGTCAACGTCACCTGTCTCGTCTGTAGAAGTTGCTTCATCAACCGCAACTGTATCGTCAGATTCAGTAACATCTCCGGTTTCACCTGTCTCGTCGCTGTCGATAACATCGGTAATTTCCTCTGTTACTACGGAAATCTCTTTGCCGGACACGGCTACCTCATCAGCGGGAACATCATTTGAAGTACCCCATGTTTCATTCCAACCGTCTTCGTTCTTGGTATGCTCATGTCCTGTTGTAGCTTCACTGACAACGGTATAATACCAATCACCTGCACTAACGTCAGACCATGCTTTTACATCTTCGGCATTCGTATCGCCGTAACGAACCAACATTCTGTTGATTATAGCCATAGCCTCTGCTCTTGTGATATTGTTGTCAGGTCTGAATGTGCCGTCTTCATAGCCGGAAATCCATGCCTGCGCACTGGCAACCAAGATGTTATTGTATGCCCAGTGCCCGTCGATATCCAAGAAGTAGTTAACACCCGGAACCACATTCGGAGCAAACTTAGCGGCGATTGTTGCAAATTCTGCTCTTGTGATAGGAGCGGACGGATTAAAGTTACCGTTCTGATCACCTATAACGTAACCGCCCTCAGCCATAGCCGCTATAGATTCTTCCGACCATCTTCCGTTTTCAACATCCGCAAATTTAGATGTCTTTGAAGTAAGAGTTGCTTTGTATTCATCTGTAAGAAGTCTGTAGAATGCAGAAACAACTTCTTCTCTTGTTATATTTGCGTTCGGCATGATTTTGCCGTTCGGATAACCTGAAATGTAAGCTACATGGTCGCTGGAAATCAAATTAGCAGGCGGCGTTACGTTTACAAATCTTGCATAAAGTTTCGTATCCTCAGTTATCGAAATAACACCTTCAGCCGGTGTCATGTGATTTGCGTCGAAATACCAACCGGCAAATGCAAAACCGTCTTTGACCGGAGTTTCGAGTGAAGAAACATCAAGAGTGAATGAACCGTCCTTCTCGGAAACATTAACAGATATTTCGTTGCCGTCAACAACGGTAGATACATTAGGTGTTATAGGTGTAGACGGAGTCGATGGCGTGCCTGATAAACCAGGTTTTGATAATCCACCGTGTCCGCCTGTGCTTGTAACATAGGATACGGCAGAGTTTGCTGTGTTCGATGCAAAATCAATTCTGCCGAATTTAGCTGAAGCTTCTTCAAGCTCAATATAAGCATTATCAAGAGAAACACTTACAAGAAGATTCTGGTTCGAAACGCTTGCAACAGCATTTGAAAGAGTCATTGTAAGGTCATTCAAAGCTGTGTATCTGTCTGTTACGGAATCGTATGTAGCGTTAATCGCCGAAACTGTAGAGTTTGCAGTAAAGTTGAATGTAATCTTGTTGTTTGCGGCATCCACAACAGGGTTGTTGTCCCAAGTAAAGATAGGTGTCGAAACGCCGTCTTGTGCAAAGGTAAACTGCGCAGGATCTACAGTGAGACCGGCAGCATGTGTAGCAACAACACTGAAATTGCCTTTAACTGTTGCACCGTCAAGCTGTGCAACAGTAGGGTCACCGCCTCCGAGAAGAGAAATTGCGGCGGAAGCCTTGCTGTATAAACTTTTGTAAGCCGAGTTTACTGCTGCCATGTCAAGAGTTGACTTAAAGTCAAATGCGTTTGATGTGGCAGAAGTGGACAGAGCGAAACTCACGCCGTTGTGAACCGCGGAGCTTACATCAACGGTAGCCTGTACCTTTGTGGGCAGGTTTGTTCCGTTATCCGTGTTCATTTTTTCTGTGTAAACAGAATAATTGAATATGCCGTCGCTTACAGAGTTTGTCACAGTAGTATATTCACTCAAAGCAGATGTCTTGACAAAATCTTGAATTGTCATGGCAAATGTCGATTGACCGAGCAATGACAATGAAACAACAGCAGAAAGTAATTTTTTGGTCATTTTCCTTTCCTCCCATACAAATTATATATATCCATAATATCACGACTAACCATATCTTGTCAAGCGATAATTCAAAAAAAATGCAATTTATGTATATTATAAAAAAGTTGGGAGATACTTTTAGTAGAAATTGCGGAAAGATTGGCAAATTTTCAATACAAATATCGAAAGGGATGGGTTTTATGGACAGAAAAAAGAAAAAAGAGGGCGGAGGAATATACATTGCGATTTGCTGTTGCGTTTTGATAATCGCGATTGTCGGCTACGCAAACAGATTATCCCTAAAGGATAGCGGCACTGAAGAAAAGATTGCGCAGAATTTTGAAGCGGAGGACGATGTGGCGGTTCAAAACACACCTATAATAAATATGGAAGAAACTCGTATAAAAATTGAGGAAAAACCGAGTTCGAAAGCTGAAAAGGAGAATGGCAATGTAGCGGTCAGCAAAAATGTTGAAGCAGAGGAGCCTGATTTTGCCGCCCCGGTAAAGGGGAACGTAATAGAAGAATTTTCGGGAGATGATTTGGTGTATAATGAAACATTAAAGGATTGGCGGGCGCACAACGGAGTGGATTTTGCGGCGGAAATGGGAGAAAAAGTCGTGTGCAGTGCACCGGGTGTGGTGGAGAGTGTATTCGATTCCAATATGGGCAGATGCGTGATTGTTGATCATAAAAACGGATTTAAGACTATGTACGCAAATTTAAATGAGGATACAAGTGTTAAAGCGGGAGATGAACTTGCGGCAGGGGATGAAATAGGCAGAGTGGGAGATACCGCGCTGGGAGACAGTGCGGCGGAACCGCATTTGCATTTTGAACTGATAAACAATGATAAAAATGTTAATCCCGCGGAATATATCGAATAAGAAAACATTGATTTTTCGCCGAAAAATGCATGGGTGCGATAAATGCGGGTCGAAGCGGAGAAAATTTTGCTTCGGCTCGATTTATCGGCGCTTGTTTTTTTGAAAATAAAATGTGTGTTTTGGGAATATTTCCGAAAAATAAAAAATATTATATATTAGGTATTGACAAAACACAAAAAATGTGGTAATATGATTATGTATTAGAGATATCGCGGGGTGGAGCAGTTTGGTAGCTCGTCGGGCTCATAACCCGAAGGTCGCGTGGTTCAAATCCCGTCCCC
>CAYMBZ010000075.1:0-6675 GCA_964388835.1 uncultured Lachnospiraceae bacterium | reverse complement strand
GCACATATAAAGCGAGTTGTCGAAGTTTTGCGGCTTTTACCTTGTAAAAGACGACGAAACTTACGACTTGTTTTAAGCCACAAAAACACGGATTCCAAAGGATGTCCCTTTGCGACTTTTCGTACTTTTGGTCGCTCAAAAGTACAAACATAAAACAGCACAAGCGGACAATTGCGGATATCTTCCCTACGCTCTGCCCACCATACATATTTTACTTTCCCCACATAAATAGCTATTTCTTTTTAAACAACTCACAATTTTCATAATCGAATGTATCAAGAGAATCCGCACTAAAATCCGCAAGAGACTTATTCTTTGCTTCACCTACAGCCAGCGCATACATTCCGCCTGCCTTTGCCGCTTCTATTCCCGCATCGGAATCCTCAACAACAAGGCATGCTTCGGGATTTACCGAAAGCTTTTTCGCCGCAACCAAAAACACTTCCGGATCAGGCTTTGACTTTGTTGTGTCAAGTCCGCTTGCAATCGCATCAAATTTATCCAAAATCTTCGTTTTGTCCAAAATAAGCGGCGCGTTTTTGCTTGCAGAACCTACCGCGGTTTTTATATTCTTGCTCTTTAAAAATGCAATGAATTTCTCCACGCCCGGCAAAACGTCCTTTTCCGAAAGCTCGGAAAGCGATTCAACATAGTTGGCATTTTTCTTCTCCGCAAACGCAATTTTTTCCTCGTCCGTGTACGTTTTGTCGCCCTTTTCAAGAACCACTTCAAGGGAAGCCATACGGCTTACCCCGCGCTGTCTTGCATTATCCTCTTTTGTAAAATTTGTTATTCCCAGCTCCTCCGCAAGCGCTTTCCACGCCTTAAAATGCAGAACGTCCGTTGTAACCAGAACTCCGTCCAAATCAAATATTACAGCCTCTATCATAAGTCCCCTCCAAAATCATTCTATCATGTTTCATATTATCACAATCGGCGAAATTTGTCAATATATAACTGCACCCATTGTGCATTTATAAGATAAAATTTATGTACAATAGTGCAAATACTTCATGTGCCGCCTGCTGTATAATAAAAGATATTAATCGAATTACCTCCCGCATTTCGCTTACACCGTAAGCATGCGGGCATAAATTTTCTTAACGCCTTACAAGCCCGCAAGACAAGGTCGGTTAAGCTTTTCAGTTATTCTTTGCGGGCAGAAAGGCTATTAAAATTTTATGCGGCTTAAAAACGGAACAATCCTCTATGATGACTTTATTTTCAAAAACGGTGATTTATCTTTATCGAACGGCAAAATCTTTTTTGACACATCAGATGATGACAAAATCCTTGATTGCACCGGATGTTACATAGTGCCGGGGCTTGTTGATATACACGCCCATGGTGCATTGGGATTTGATGCCTTAGACGGCACTGAAGAATCTCTCGAAAAAATTTCGGCATACATGGCAGAAAACGGTGTTACAACGTTCCTTGCAAATCTCATGACTCAAAGCCATGACGTAATGAAAAAAGCGGCAAAGACCGTAAAAAAAGTGTATGATAAAGGTACGGGAGGTGCAAACATAGGTGGAATTTATATGGAGGGTCCTTACTTTTCCGAAAAATATAAGGGTGCACAAAATCCCGCGCACCTTCGTTTTCCATCATGCGATGAATTTGACATATTAAACAGTGCAAGCGGAAACCTTGTGAAAATAATTTCCTTAGCTCCCGAGCTACCCGGTGCAATCGATTTTATAAAAGCCAAAAATGATATTGTAAACATCGCCATAGGTCATACCGATTCGGACTATCAACAAGCATCGGAAGCGATTTTGGCCGGTGCTTCCGTACTTACCCACAGCTTTAACGGCATGCGCGGACTTCACCACAGAAATCCCAACGCAATCGGCGCGGCAACGGACGGCGGAATTTTCTGCGAATGTATCAGCGATGGTTTCCACCTGGCTCCCTCAATCGTACGGCTTTTATATAAAGCATGCGGCTGTGACAAACTGATTTTGATTTCGGACAATATCCGTCCCGCGGGGCTTAAAGACGGAATCAGCACATCCGGCGGCTTAAAGGTAATTATCAAAGATGGTACCGCACGTCTTGAGGACGGAACAATTGCCGGAAGCACCACTTCGCTTTTTGATTGTGTTAAAAAAGCAATAGCATTCGGAATATCACCGGAACACGCTTTTAAAGCCGCGACGCAAAACCCGTCAAAAGCCGCCGGCATTGATTATTTAATCGGCAGTATCACATGGGGAAAGCGCGCCGATTTGCTTATTTTAAACAAGGATTGGTCAATAAAACATGTAATTATCGGCGGACAGTTCTACCGATAAACACTTTTTTATAAAGGTCAAAAGGGATGCAAGTTCAAATCTTACATCCCTTTTTAGCTATATTGCCAGAAACTCACCGTCTTTAAAATCAACGGTTACATTATTGCCAATTTTACCGTCAATTATTTTTTCCGAAAGCATATCCTCAATCTTAGTCTGAATTGCACGTCTGAGCGGTCTTGCTCCGTAAATCGCATCGAATCCCTCTTCCGCGATTTTCTCAATCGCACTGTCGGTAAATTCCGTTTCGGTACCGTTTGCCGCAAGACGATGTTTCAAGCCGGAAAGCATGATTTTTGCTATCTCTTTTATATCATCTTTATTTAAACGGTCGAAAACAATAATTTCATCAATTCGATTCAAAAACTCCGGTTTAAAGTTTTCCTTTACCTTTTCCATAACCTTTGCCTTAATCGATTCCTTTTCATCACTCGCCGCGCTTTCGCTTGTGCCGAAGCCCATTTTAGAAGTACCTGTATTCAGAATATCCTTCGCTCCCAGATTTGAGGTCATTATGATAACGGTGTTTCTGAAATCCACTCTTCTTCCCTGTGCATCCGTTAAAATCCCGTCATCAAGTATTTGAAGCATGATATTGAAAACATCGGGATGTGCCTTTTCCACCTCATCAAACAAAATCACCGAATAAGGATTTTTTCTGATTTTTTCGGTAAGCTGACCACCCTCGTCATATCCCACATATCCCGGAGGTGAGCCGACAAATTTCGACACTGAATGTTTTTCCATATATTCCGACATATCAACACGTATCATTGCATCTTCCGAACCGAAAATTGCCTCTGCCAGTGCCTTTGAAAGTTCGGTTTTGCCTACACCGGTCGGGCCCAAAAACAAGAATGAACCTGTAGGTCTTTTTGGATCTTTAAGTCCCGCTCTGCCTCTTCTTATCGCGCGGCTTACCGCATTTACGGCTTCCTCCTGACCGATAACTCGGTTGTGCAGAATATTCTCAAGATTTTTAAGCTTCTCGCTTTCCTCCTCCGCAACCTTTGCAACCGGAATATTGGTCCATTCCGCAATTATATCGGCAATATCCATATCGGTAATCTCAAGCTCGTTCGACTTGTTGCTGTCCCTCCAGCTGTTTTTTCCTTTCTCCAGCTCCGCTTCGATTTCCTTTTCTCTGTCGCGAAGTTCTGCCGCCTTTTCAAAATTCTGTGAGATAATCGCCTCCTGCTTTTCCTTTTTTATCTCCTCGGCTTCCTTTTCCAGTGTTTTTACATTATCCGGTGCGGTGAGGGCTGTAAGCCGCTTTTTGCTCGCCGCTTCATCCATAAGGTCAATCGCCTTATCAGGCAGAAAACGGTCGGTGATATATCTCTCGGAAAGCTTTGCCGCCGCCTCAAGAGCGCTGTCTGCAATCTTTATTCCATGATGTGCTTCATATTTATCGCGCAGACCCTTTAAAATCTCGATAGTTTCATCGACACTCGGCTCCCCTACCGTTACCGGCTGAAAACGCCGTTCAAGAGCCGCATCTTTTTCGATATATTTACGATATTCATTTATTGTGGTTGCGCCGATAAGCTGAATTTCACCTCGCGCCAGCGATGGCTTCAAAATATTTGATGCATCGATTGCGCCCTCGGCTGAGCCGGCTCCGACAATTGTGTGAATTTCATCGATGAACAAAATCACATTTCCCGCGGCGGTTACCTCACCTATCGCTTTTTTAAGCCTATCTTCGAACTCTCCGCGGTATTTCGCTCCGGCTACCATAGAGGATAAATCCATAGTAACAAGCCGCTTGTTTTTCAAAAGTTCGGGAACATCACCGCTCACGATTTTCTGTGCCAGCCCTTCCGCAACAGCGGTTTTTCCAACCCCCGGCTCGCCTATTAAGCATGGATTATTTTTTGTTCTTCTGGACAAAATCTGCACAACTCGTGCAATTTCCGCATCTCTGCCGATTACCGGGTCAAATTTGTTTTCCTCCGCAAGTTTTGTCAAATCTCGTCCGAATTGATCCAAAGTCGGCGTTTTTTCATTTTTTGCGGGTCGTGTCTGAGGCTTTCCGTTATCCGTGCAAGCTTGCTCGGTAGAAGAAACTATATCATTATATATGCGGTTAAAATCCGCGCCGCAGGCTGCCAGAATATTAGCTCCCACGCCGTCACCGTCCTTGATAATTCCTATAAGGATGTGCTCCGTTCCGATATATCTGTGACCCATGCTCCGCGCTTCCATTGCGGCAATTTCCAGTATACGCTTGCTTCTGGGGGTAAGTGCCAGTTCAGTATTGACGTTAAGCGGCGTGTTGCTTCCCATCAGTTCACGTATTTTTTCCTCCAACACTTCTTTTTTCACTCCGGCATTTTCCAAAATTTGAGCACCGACTCCCGTTCCCTCTTCAATAATTCCGAGAAGCAGATGCTCACTGCCTATATACCCATGCCCCATACCGCATGCGGCATCATGTGCGTTGTTTATTGCAATTCTCGCCTTTTCCGTAAAATTTGAAAACATAATTACTGCCTCCTTGCATTATTTGCTTTATACTCTTTGCCGTAAAAGCTCCGCTCTTTTTATGTCCCTTTTTTCCGGGGACATTGATTTTTTTGCCATAATCAGCGACGGTTCCGTCTCAACCATAAGCTCCATAAGCGGAATCTTACTCTCAATATCTATTATACCCATGTTTTTTCCTAAAATTACATCCGATAACAATGCTTTTGCCTCGGATGAGGATACCGCTCTTGCATATTTCAAAGTTCCGTATGCTCGCCACAGCCTATCTGCAAGTTCTCGGTTGTTTTTAAGGCTTTCTCTCGCATCGCGCTCATGTTTTTCAATCTGACCCGCAATATTTTCAAGCTTTGCTATTATTTCCTCCTCGCTCATACCGAGGGTTACCTGATTTGATATCTGATACAAACTTCCGTATGCCTTTGAGCCTTCGCCGTAAAGCCCTCTGACCGTAAGCCCCAGCGCCGATGCTGAGGACACAATTTTATTGATGTTGTTTGTAATTGTCAGTGCCGGAAGATGCATCATAACCGACGCCCGAAGTCCCGTTCCGGTATTTGTGGGGCATGCCGTTAGGTATCCGAACTCCTCCGAGAACGCATATTCCGAGCTTTCTTCTATTACATCATCAACCAAACTTGCCGTTTCCCATGCTTCTTTAAGCTTTGCACCGCCCTTGATTATTTGTATTCTTATATGATCCTCTTCCAAAATCATTATGCTCATAGTTTCATCACTGCTGATAAGAACAGAACCGCTGTCCGAGTTTGCCATCTCAATGCTTATAAGGTGTTTTTCCGCAAGCTCCTGTTTTTCTTCTTTCGGCAAATCTTTCATGCAAATCCATTTTAAATCCTTTGCAAGAGTTGAATTTGATGAAAGTATCGCATTTTTTACCTCTTCCGTTACCTTTTCTCTTCCGTTTTCATTCAAAACCGCCGGAAAAGGATATTTGTCAAGGTTCCTAGCCAAGCGAATTCTTGTGCTTACAATAATATCGTCTCCGCAGTTTTCCTTATACCAAATCATTATTTATCCCTCCAATCCTTTGATTTCCTTGTGCAGTTTTGCCGCGGTTTCATAATCCTCTTTGTCAACCGCCCGCGCAAGCTGAGCCTTAAGTTCCTTTATTTTACGCGCCTTTGCAAGCTGTCCCGACCGTTTGGACGGAATTTTTCCCGTATGAACCGCACTTTTCTGAATTTGCCTTAGTGTTGTCCTGACAGGATTTTCAAACGTTTCGTAACATTTTCCGCACCCGAATTTCCCGCTCTTTTGAAATTCGTAATAGGTTCTTCCGCAACTGGGACACCTTCCGTCCTCGCGATAGACCGGGAACAAATCAAAACTATCAAAAAAATCTGAAAATAAATCGTACATAATATCGCTTTCCTTTCCGCTTTTTACAGCTCACACAATGTATTTTTAATTATATCGGCTCTCACAGCATCTTTTGCCGCCCCCGCCGCCTTAAGCGATTTATCTGATACGGCTGAAATCAACACCGCCGCTGTCCCGCGCTCGATATCACCCCGCTCGCACAGGCGCTTAACAACGGTATTTGCCTTGCTTTCACTGCAGGACTCTCCTATTTCCTCCAAAGCATTTTGGGCATAATCAAGGTTTATTCTGCGAATTTTAATATATCCGCCGCCGCCTCGCCTTGATTCAACGGCATATCCCTTTTCCGGGCAGAATCTCGTTGAAATCACGTAATTTATCTGCGACGGAACACATCCGAATATATCCGCAATCTCATTTCTCCCAAATTCCGCGTAATCCGCTTCATCTTTCATAAGTTCCATAATAAACGCCTCAATTTTATCCGTCATACCCATCGGACATCACCTCTTTTTTTGACTTTGACTTTCTTTGACCTTTGTTGTCT
>CAYMBZ010000074.1:0-6853 GCA_964388835.1 uncultured Lachnospiraceae bacterium | reverse complement strand
ACTTAAAGTATGTGGATAAATTCGCCCAATTACTTCGCCACAAAATCGCGATTTTAGGATATTTTGAACTCCATTTTTCATCAAAATTATCAAGCTCCGCAAGTGCTGTCGGCTCGTCAACAGCGGCATAAACCCTCTTCAAATCCGCCATAAGTGCCTTGATATCCTTGTACGAAACAAATTTTGTTGTGTTACGGATTTGGTGAATAATACACTGTTGTATTTCAGTTTTCGGATATACCGCTTCAATCGCCTGCGGAAACCCTGTAAGCCCGTCAACACACGCAATTAAAATGTCTTGCAGTCTTCTGTTTTCAAGCCATTTTCAAGCATTTCTCCGACCATGAGCTTAAATACATCTTTAAGGTCGTCAAAATTTTTTACATCCGAACCTTTCATGATGTTTCTCAAATGTTCTTTTCTTTCTCTTTCCGCTGCCCTCTCTTCGGGACTTAATTTGTACCTTGGCATTAAAACCTCCAAAATGTTATATTTATCATGCACTATCTTTGGAGGTCTTTTCAAGACTTTACACAAAATTTGGTGTTGTCTCCCGCATTACATACCTCTACCGTTATGTTCTTTAAATGCTCTGTCCATGTTTCGTTTTGCGTCACGTGACTGCAAATCGTTACGCTTGTCGTAGAGTTTTTTTCCTTTGCATACGCCGAGCGCAAGTTTGACACGAGAACCTTTTAGGTAAACCGAAAGTGGCACCAGCGCGAGACCGTCCTGCTTGACAAGTCCGATTAAACGGCGGATTTCGCTTTTATGAAGAAGCAATTTTTTGTGTCTCAAAGGGTCGCGGTTAAAGATATTGCCCTGCTCATAGGGACTTATATTCATGCCTTTTACAAAAACTTCGCTATTATCGATGGAGGCATACGCGTCCGCGATATTCACTTTTCCCAAACGCACCGATTTTACTTCGGTACCGAAAAGCTCAATTCCACATTCGATTGTTTCGTTAATGAAATAGTTGTGACGTGCTTTTTTGTTCTGCGCCAATGTTTTTGTGTTTTCCATTTCGCTTCTCCTTACAAGTCAATTTACCCCTCAATTATATCATATATTTTCTTCTTTGCAAACATTTTATTAATTTTTTTCGGAAAAATCATAAATAATGTGAGTAAAAATAAAAAAAAACTTGATTTATGGAGAGAAATGTATTAGAATATAAGCAGAGAAGTATATAGAGAGGTAAACAAAATGGAAAAAATTAAATTTGATTACAGTAAAGCGGCACCGTTTATCGCAGAACATGAGATAAACGGTATGAAAGAATATATTGAGTGCGCACATGATATGTTGCACGAAAAGACCGGTGCGGGAAGTGATTTTCTCGGTTGGGTAGATCTGCCGATTAATTATGATAAGGAAGAATTTGCAAGAATCAAAAAAGCGGCTGAAAAAATCCGTAATGATTCCGATATACTTATTGTTATCGGCATTGGCGGCTCATATCTCGGAGCAAGAGCGGCGATTGAAATGCTGAGCCACTCATTCTGCAACATTCTGGATAAAGAAAAGAGAAACGCACCTGTTATCCTGTATGCAGGCAACAGCATAAGTTCTACATATATGGCAGAGCTGATTGAGGCTGTTGACGGCAAGGATTTTTCGGTAAACGTAATTTCGAAGTCCGGTACAACAACCGAACCGGCAATTGCTTTCAGAATATTCCGTGAGCTTTTGGAAAAGAAATACGGAAAGGAAGAGGCACGCGGAAGAATTTATGCAACAACGGATGCAAAACGCGGTGCTCTTAAGAGCCTTGCGGAGCGTGAGGGATATGAAAGCTTCGTGATAAGCGATGACGTCGGCGGAAGATTTTCCGTACTTACAGCGGTCGGATTGTTGCCCATAGCTGCGGCGGGAATAGATGTTGATGCAATTATGCAGGGCGCGGCAGATGCAAGAGAGCTTTACTCAAACCCGAATCTTGAAGAAAATGAGTGCTATCAGTATGCGGCATGCAGAAATGCACTTTTGAGAAAAGGCAAAAATATAGAAATGATGGTTAATTTCGAGCCTTCGCTCCATTACTTTGCAGAGTGGTGGAAACAGCTTTACGGAGAGAGCGAGGGCAAAGATGGCAAGGGTATTTTCCCGGCGGCTGCGGATTTTTCTACGGATTTGCACTCAATGGGTCAATATATACAAGAGGGAAGAAGAATTCTGTTTGAAACTGCTATCCTGGTTGAAGAACCGAAGAAAGATGTTGTGATTGAAGAAGATGCAGAGAACATCGACGGATTGAACTTCCTTGCGGGCAAGACAATGAACTTCGTTAACAAGAAGGCATCTGAGGGTGTGTGCCTTGCTCATACGGACGGGAATGTGCCTAATCTTACGGTAACTGTACCTAAGCTTGACGGCTACAGCTTCGGAATGTTGGTATATTTCTTTGAAAAGGCATGCGGAATATCGGGCTACCTGCTTGGCGTAAACCCGTTCAATCAGCCTGGTGTTGAAGCGTATAAGAAGAACATGTTCGCGCTTTTGGGAAAACCGGGCTATGAAAAGGACAAGGCGGAGCTTGAAAAACGTCTCGGCATGTAATCTGAACTGACAATAAAACAAAGGGAGGAAAAAGATATGATAAAACTTTTAATCGGAACAAAGGGAACAGGCAAAACAAAGGTGTTGATTGCAAATGTAAACGAATCTTTGGCAAATGCTGAGGGTAACGTGGTATTCATCAGCAATGACACGAAGCAGAATATGTATGATATTCATTCAAAGGTAAGAATGGCTGACACTTCGGATTTCGATATAGCTTCTTGGGATGAATTTCTCGGATTTATCAGCGGAATAATCAGCGGAAACTATGATATCACAAATATTTTTGTTGACGGAACACTTAAGATTGTAAATACATTGGACGGATTTGAGAAATTCTTATCCAATTTGGAAGAGCTGAGCAAAAAGTTTGACATTAATTTTGAGCTTTCTGTTTCCGTTGATGCGGATACGGCTCCCGAATATGTGAAAAAATATACGAAGTAAAATCGAAAGGAACGCAAGCAAAATGCAATACAAAAGTACAAGAAACAGCAAAATCTCAATTCAATCCGCGGAGGCAATAAAGCGCGGATTGTCTGAGGAGGGCGGACTGTTTGTACCGGAGAGCATACCGGAAATGTCGGAAGCGGAAATTGCATCCTTAACGCAAACGGATTACAGGGGAAGAGCCAAGGTGATTTTGTCAAAGTTTTTGACCGATTTCACCGAAGAAGAGCTTACGGAATGTATTTCAAAAGCGTACACGAAGGAAAAGTTCGAAACCGACAATATAGCTCCTGTGTATAAACTCAGTGATACGGAGTACATATTGGAGCTGTGGCACGGCCCTACGTGTGCATTTAAGGATATGGCACTCCAGATATTGCCGCACCTTTTAACAACGTCTATGAAAAAGACGGGGGAAGAGGATGAAGTTGTAATACTGGTTGCAACCTCCGGAGATACCGGAAAGGCGGCTCTTGAGGGCTTCCGCGATGTAAGCGGAACCAGAATTGTTGTCTTTTATCCGGATAACGGTGTTTCGGAGATACAGAAGTTGCAAATGGTAACTCAAGAGGGTGACAATGTCGGTGTTGCCGCTGTAAAGGGCAATTTTGACGATGCCCAAAGCGGTGTTAAAAAGATTTTCACCGATGATGGTTACAAAGAGCTTTTGGGAAATAATCACTTTAAGCTTTCAAGCGCAAACTCAATAAACTGGGGACGGTTGGTTCCGCAGATTGTGTATTATTTCTCCGCCTATGCAGAAATGCTTGCGGCAAATGAAATCAAGAACGGTGATAAAATAAATATAGTTGTTCCCACGGGCAACTTTGGAAATATTCTGGCGGCGTATTACGCGTATAAAATGGGATTGCCGGTCAATAAATTTATTTGTGCTTCAAATAAAAATAATGTACTTACAGATTTTATAAATACCGGAGTATATAATAAGAACAGGGATTTCCATACAACCATTTCACCGTCTATGGATATATTAATTTCGAGCAATTTGGAAAGATTTCTTTATATCTTGAGCGGCGAAAATGATGTGCTTGTTTCAGGTTGGATGAAAGAACTTGCGGAAAACGGAAAGTACGAAGTAACGGACAAGGTTAAAGACGAAATAACCGCTCTCTTCACGGGAGGATTTGCCGATGATGCCACAACCATGGCGGTAATTAAAAAATGCAAAGAAGAAAACGGTTATGTAATCGACACCCACACAGCTGTTGCAAAGTCTGTTTATGATGAATACAAGGCTAAAACCGGTGACATGACAAAAACCGTTATAGCTTCCACAGCAAGTCCGTTCAAGTTCAATCAAAGCGTATTGATTGCACTTTCGGGACATGGCGCGGTTGCCGGAAAGGATGAATTCGAACTGCTTGACATTCTTGCAAAGGAAAGCGGTATGGAAATACCGAAGAGCTTATCTGAGCTGAAAAATAAGGTGAGAGTGTTCAATACTGTTTGCGAAAAGGAAGAAATGATACAGATTGTAAGTGATTTTCTTCAGATAGGTTAAAAATTTAAAAGTAAAAAATCGCTTTGCAGATTTGCGGAGCGATTTTTTTGTGAAAAAAGATTATTTCAAAATCTTCCGCTTTCACGCGATTTCATGATTTTTCATACTATAAAATAGGTTATGTGTGAAAAAATAAATGTGTGGAAGGAGGATTTTTATGGACAAGAAAAAACATGAAAATTTTGATTTGGATTTGCTGGATGAGCTGAATGCCGTGGCATCCGCCACCGAATGTACCGGGCTTTTCCGCTTACCTCCCACAAATGAGGACGAAGCGGAATCTTACGGGAGAATTTATGTGGTACCCGAACAGGTGAATGATTTTTCGAAAGTTAAAAAACCACGGGGAAGACATATTAAACCTGCTCCGGATATGTAGCTTGGCGTAGTATTTTAAACGATATTCCCGGTAGTCGTGAGGATTTCATCATACAAAAAGACGAGCTGAAATGTTGTACAGCTCGTCTTTAAAATGTGCTAATTCTTTTTCAGAAGATCCCGAATTTCCGTCAGCAGAATTTCTTCATTTGACGGCATTGGCTCTTCGGGAGCGGCAGGCTCTTCCGGCTTTGTAAATCGGTCTTTTATGACGTTCGTAATTTTGACCATAAGAAATACGGCGACCGAAATAAGCAGAAAATCAATCACTGCCTGCAGAAACTGACCATACGGAATAATCAGCGATTCACTGATTGTAACGGACAAATCCGCAATGTTTACCTTCCCGGTAATGACACCGAGTACAGGTGTTATTATATTGGTTACAAGGGAATTGATAATCTTTGTAAAAGCAGTACCCATAACAACACCGACCGCCATGTCAATCACGTTACCGCGTGAAATAAATTTTTTAAATTCATCAAGTATCTTCATTTAAAACCTCTTAATAAGCCATTTTTTCTGTAAGGAACTCAGCTAAATCGCTGATTTTAATTCTTTGCTGTTCCATTGTGTCTCGGTCACGAACGGTAACGGAGTCATCCTCTTCGGAGTCAAAGTCATAGGTGATGCAGAACGGTGTGCCGATTTCATCCTGTCTGCGGTAGCGCTTACCGATAGAGCCGGCATCATCATATTCAACATTAAACTGCCTTGAAAGCTCTTCAAATACCTTGCCTGCGCCCTCGCTGAGTTTTTTTGAAAGCGGAAGAACAGCGGCTTTAACAGGAGCGATAGCGGGATGGAAGTGCATTACAACACGAGTATCTCCACCTTCAAGTTCTTCCTCATCATATGCTTCAACTAAAAATGCAAGTGTTACACGGTCTGCGCCGAGAGACGGCTCAACGCAGTAAGGGACATATCTTTCGTTAGTGATTTGGTCAACATATTCCATGCTTTCTCCCGAATGATTTTGGTGTTGCAATAAATCGTAATCGGTTCTGTCCGCAATACCCCACAGCTCGCCCCAGCCGAAAGGGAATACAAACTCGATATCGGAGGTTCCTTTTGAATAGAACGCAAGCTCCTCCGGGGAATGGTCGCGGAAACGCAGATTTTCTTTTCTTATACCTAAATCGGTAAGCCAGTTCATGCAGAAATCTTTCCAATAATAGAACCATTCCATGTCCTCACCCGGCTTGCAGAAAAATTCCAGTTCCATCTGCTCGAATTCACGCGTTCTGAAAGTGAAGTTTCCGGGAGTGATTTCGTTTCTGAAAGATTTTCCGACTTGACCTATACCGAAAGGGATTTTCTTTCTTGATGTGCGCTGAACATTTTTAAAGTTTACAAATATACCCTGTGCGGTCTCGGGACGGAGATATACCGTTGAAGAGGAATCCTCGGTAACGCCCTGGAAAGTTTTAAACATGAGGTTAAATTGTCTGATATCTGTGAAATTCTGCTTTCCGCACTCGGGGCATACAATGCCGTGTTCCGATATGTATTCTACCATTTTTTCATTGCTCCAACCGTCAACGGTCACGTCCTGACCTTGCTCGTGAGCGTAATCTTCAATAAGCTTATCCGCTCTGTGACGTGCGTGACATTCCTTGCAATCCATAAGAGGGTCGGAAAAACCGCCGATGTGACCGGAAGCCACCCAAGTTTCCGGGTTCATGAGGATTGCACAATCTACACCTACATTATATGGGGACTCCTGAACGAATTTTTTCCACCATGCTTTTTTGATATTGTTTTTAAATTCAACACCCAGGGGGCCGTAGTCCCAAGTATTTGCAAGACCGCCGTATATTTCACTGCCTGCATAAATAAAGCCTCTTCCTTTGCAAAGGGCAACAATTTTTTCCATAGTTTTTTCTGAATTTTTCATTTTAACACCCATTTCTCTATAAATATATATGTATATAATAATAG
>CAYMBZ010000073.1:0-7044 GCA_964388835.1 uncultured Lachnospiraceae bacterium | reverse complement strand
TCAAGTGTTGTTTTTGAGGCTTTTTACCTTTCGCACATATTATAAAACTTTTCAATGTGCAATTGTTTTTAAAATTATTCTTGCAATTTGAGTAAATTAATGATATAATATCAGGTGGTGTGGAAATTTGGGAAATATCAGTCAAAAATATGGCGGTTATATGAAAGGATATCGATATGAGTAAAATTGACTTAAATCAAATTCTCAGCAATTTTAACATTGCTTCAAAAATCGAAGAATACGGCAATGGACATATTAACGATACATATAAAAGTGTTGTAAACGATTATATTTTACAGAGAATAAATACCAACGTTTTTAAGGAACCTGAGGAGATGATGGAAAACATCAGCAGGGTAACGGAATTTCTGCGTGAAAAGATAGTGGCTGAGGGTGGAGACCCGGAGCGTGAGACCATGCGGGTTATAAAGACAAAGGACGGCAAAAACTGCTATAAGGTAGATGATGATAACGTTTTTCGTGTATACACTTTTATTTCGGATACCAAATCTATTGATGAGGGAACAAAAGAAGATTTGTATCGCGCAGGTTTGGGATTCGGACATTTTCAGAAACTTTTGGGAGATTTTCCGGCAGAAACATTGTATGAAACAATAGCTGATTTCCATAATACACCAAAGCGTGTGCGTGATCTTGAAGCGGCAGTAAGCGCCGATGTTGCCGGACGTGCAGAGTCGGTCCATGATGAAATCGAATTTGTACGCGAATGTGCGGCATTTGCTTCAACGGTTACAGACGGTATCGCGGACGGAACAATTCCGCTTCGTGTAACGCATAATGATACAAAAATCAATAATATTCTTTTTGATGCAAAAAGCGGTGATGCACTTGCTGTAATTGACCTGGATACGGTTATGCCGGGCAGTGCGCTTTACGACTTCGGTGATGCACTGCGAATAGGCGCATCAACTGCGGCGGAGGATGAAACCGACCTTGATAAGGTGTGGTTTGATGCGGAGATTTTTGAATATTTTGCAAAAGGATATTTTTCGGAAATGGGCACCGAGCTTACCGAACGTGAGATTGAATTGTTGCCCTTCTCGGCAAAGCTTTTGACTTTTGAGTGCGGAACAAGATTTTTGACAGATTACTTAAACGGTGATACCTATTTCAAAATTCACAGAGAGCACCACAATTTGGATAGAGCGCGTAATCAGTTTAAGCTGGTTAAAGATATTGCCTCAAAAGAAGATGAATTGAAAGAAATAATAAGAAATTTGATTAAATAAGCGGGTAAAACTCCTTGAAAAACAATCGACCGAAATATGTCAAATATAATTATGACATTTCGGTCGGTTTCTTATTATAGAACCTTTATATACAATTTCTCGTTAGCGGTTGACAAGTAGAGATTTTGGATGTATAATGATAGCAGAAAAAGGCAAGACTTCAAACGGTTATGTTAAACAGAGTTATTTTTTAGATAGCCCTAGCTTGACCGGTGGGGGCTATCTTACTTTTGTGTAAGTACAATAAAAAAAGATTATTGTTAGTATAAATACTCGCAATATTCGTTTTCCCGTTGCAACCTCCTCCTTTTCCGACTATAAAGTACAGGGATTAGGTGGTATAACCGCCCGGATTTTACGCTTGCTTATGTCTTACCTTTAATATCGGATTTCTCAGATAAAATGCATTATATACCATTTTTTCTAAATTTTTAATACATTTGACGAAAAGGGCAAGTTTCACGCATACTTTGTGCGTGATATTTTTTTCGGAATTACCGCGTTAAGATACAGAAAACAGTGTTCTATATACTGTTTTTGAAAACTTTAACGGATTTTTCCGGCATGTGAATGAAGTAAATTCCGTCATCGGATTTATAGCTTTCAGAGTGCATAACTCCGCGAAGTTCATGAATGTCAAAGCGCGAAATATCCAATCGAAAAGTATCGTTTCCGCCGGGATTCACAAGAACGATAAAGCTATCATCATCGTCATATCGTATAAAGCCGTAGCCCGCTCCGATTTTATATACGGTCTCAAATTCACCGCGCATAAAGGCAACTGAGGAGCTTCTGAGTGCGATATACTGTTTTGTGTATTCGAATATATCGTTATTTTCCTGTCCCCAGGGGAAACATTTTCTGCAAAATGGGTCACCGTAGCCCTCAAGTCCCGCTTCATCGCCGTAGAAAATCGACGGAACGCCGGGGAGGAGCATTTGCATGGCAATCAGGCATTTAACCTTAAGGACTGCGCTGTGCTTTTCTTCCTCCGAAAGCTTTGCATGTGCTCGTTCATCATTTGAATCGGGGTACTGCCCGCCCATAAGTGTCAGAATTCTTTCGGTATCGTGACCGGACAAAAAGTTGAAAAGGGAATAGAACGCCGGTTTTGGGTAGTTTTCCTTAAGGCTCATTATACGCCTGTCGAATTCTTCGGACGATATGCTCATATTGACGAGGTCTATCATAGCAGCGCGCAAAGGGTAATTCATTACGCTGTCCAACTCTCGTCCCATGAAATATCGGCGCTGTACATCATATGCAACCTTGTTTGAAGCATCCTCCCAAACTTCTCCGATAATAACCGCATCGGGATTTTCTTTTTTTACTTCTCGGCGCAGAATTTCCACAAAAAAGTCCGGCAACTCATCCACTACGTCAAGCCTCCAGCCACATGCTCCCGATTTCAGCCATTTTTTTACCACAGAAGAATCATCGGTTAAAATATAGTTCTGAAAGCTCTCCGAATTTTCCTCTGTCTGCGGCAAAGTGTCAATGCCCCACCATGATTCGTATTTATCGGGAAAACTTTCAAAGTGATACCAATCGAAATACGACGATTCTTTTGATTGATATGCACCGACAGAATTATATGTCCCTTTTTTGTTAAAATAAATGCTGTCGCTTCCGGTATGGTTGAAAACACCGTCTAAAATTATCTTGATTCCCAGTTTTTCAGCAACAGTGCAAAGCCTTTCAAAATCATTTTCGGTTCCGAGCATTGGGTCGATTGCCATATAATTTCCGGTATCATATCGATGATTGGAGAAAGATTCAAATATTGGGTTTAGGTATATGCAGGATATACCGAGTTCCTTTAAATAGGGCAATTTCTCTTCTATGCCGGCAAGATTTCCGCCAAAAAAGTCGTTGGCAAGATATTGACCGCCGAACTGTTCCGCTTTGTAAAATGGCACATCACCCCAGTTTCGCTTTATAACTTCACTTGTTTTGTGTAAAAAACCGTCATATTTATCCGATTTGAAAAATCGGTCGGGAAAGATTTGATAGCATATGCTGTTTTGCCACCAAAGGGGAGTTGTAAAATCTTTATCATATACGGTAATCTGATATTTTTTGTAAGGCTTTTCGCTGTAAATTCTGCCGATACCTCCGAGCCCGTCATCATTATTTGAGTAAAAACAGCGCATATCATGGGATGCAACCTCGAAGTAATAGTGAAACAATCCGGTTTGCTCGGGAAGAGTTAGAGTGGATTCATAAATACATGCATTCGAAATATTGAAAACATATGACATGTTCACTGATTCTGTTTTTTCACCGAATTCATAATGAAGCTTTACGTATTTGGGAATACCGAAGTCGGAAAGTGCTATGCGCATGGTTACGGGTGTTTGTTTTACAGCCGCGCCGAAAGGGGTACGATAGAATAATTCCCTTGAATTGTGTTCGATTTTCATTTATATTTTCCTCCAAAGCTAAATCGACCTTGATATAATTTTAGGGACCGCCGAAACAGCCCCTCAAGGGATAGAATTATTTAATTGGTTTTAATCTCCATATTTTTTTGTTATAGTCCGCAATTGTACGGTCAGATGAGAAGAATCCGCAAGAAGCGGTATTCATAATAGCTTTGTGCCACCAAGCCGACTTGTCGTTGTAATCACGGGAAATTCTGTCCTGTGTTTTGCAATATTCCTCAAAATCTCTCAAAACCATGTAGGTGTCGGGGTAACCGTAGTCACCGAACAGCAATGTTTGATAAAGGTCGCGGAAAATTTGTGTGTTTTCCGATTCCAGCTCGCCGGAAATTAACAGGTCAAGGGCTTTGCGAAGGGGTGGGTTTGTGGAATAGATTGTTTTAACCTCATCCGAATTGTTAAACTTCAATCTTGCTGCAACCTCATCCGCCTTAAGCCCGAAGATGTATATGTTATCTTCGCCGACCTTTTCAAGCATTTCAACGTTGGCACCGTCCAACGTACCGATTGTTACCGCACCGTTTAACATAAATTTCATATTTCCCGTTCCGGAAGCCTCCTTGCCGGCTGTCGAAATCTGTTCAGAAATATCAGCGGCAACGACAAGTTTTTCGGCAATGGATACACCATAATTTTCCAGGAAAACGACTTTAATTTTTCCGTTTATGCGCGGATCGTTGTTGATTTTTTCACCTACCGAATTAATTAGCTTGATAATGAGCTTTGCACGCTTATAACCCGGTGCGGCTTTTGCGCCGAAGATATACGTTTTTGGGGTATATTCCATATCGGGATTTTCAATAAGCATGTTATAATCGGCGAGAATGTGCAGAATATTCAGAAGTTGACGCTTGTATTCATGCAGACGCTTTGCCTGAACATCGAAAATTGAGTCGGGATTCACGTCAATTCCGTTATGTTCCTTAATATACTTCGCAAGCTTAAGCTTGTTGTCATACTTGATTTTTGCAAATGCTTTTTGGAAGTTTTTATCATCTGCGTATTTTTTGAGCTTTTCAAGCTGAGTGTAGTCCTTTATCCAATCCTTGCCGATTTTTGAGGATATAAGCTCGGTAAGAGCAGGGTTACAGTTTGCAATCCAGCGGCGGAAGGTAATTCCGTTTGTAATAGCGTGGAAACGTTTGGTATTAAGCCTGTAATAGTCGGCAAAGATATCGCTTGTAAGGATTTGAGTGTGCAGACCGGAAACGCCGTTTACGGCAAAGCAGGTAGCAAGACAGAGGTTTGCCATAAATACCTGATTGTCCGAAATAATTGCCATCCATTTTTGCTTGCCCCAATCATCGGGATATACTTCTTGGAGATTTATCATCAATCTGCGATTTATTTCCTCAACTATCATGGAAATTCTCGGCAGAATTCTTTGGAACATATCAAGGGGCCATTTTTCAAGAGCCTCGCTCATAACAGTATGGTTGGTGTAAGCAAATGTTCTTGTGGTGATATCCCATGCTTCGTCCCAGCCGAGCCCCTTATCATCAATAAGGAGACGCATAAGCTCGGGAATAGCAAGTGTCGGGTGAGTGTCGTTTATATGAATAACGGCTTTTTCGGGGAGATTATGCCAATCGTAGCCGTATCTGTCCTCGTATTCCTTTAAAATCCATTGCAAGGTTGCGGATACAAGGAAATATTGCTGCTTTAATCTAAGCTCTTTGCCCTCGGTGTGGTTATCCTCTGGATAAAGCACCTTTGAAATAAGCTCGGCAAGCTGTTTTTCTTCGGTTGAACGGATGTAGTTACCGCTGTTGAATTCCTGCATGTTCATTACATCAGGTGCTTTTGCCGCCCAAAGGCGAAGTTTGTTTACGATTGTTGAATCATATCCCACCAACGGAACATCATATGGCATGGCGATTATGGTGTGCTCGTTTTCGTAACGGAATGAAAAATGTCCGTCAACCCATTCGGTATGAACCTGGCCGCCGAATTTTACGGTAACAGCTTCCTCTGGACGCGCTATTTCCCAGGCATTTCCGTTTTCAAGCCAGGTGTCGGGAAGTTCGGTTTGATAGCCGTCCACTATTTTCTGGCGGAAAAGACCGTATTCGTATCTGATGGTACAGCCGTATGCCGGAAGATCCATGGTTGAGAGAGAATCCATAAAGCATGCGGCAAGACGACCCAAACCGCCGTTTCCGAGACCGGCATCATTTTCAAGCTCGGAGATATCGGAGAGCTCATATCCCAAAGAGCGCAGAGTATTTACATAGGTATCTGTCTGCATGAGATTGAGAATGTTGGTTGCCAAAAGACGTCCCATCAAAAATTCAAAGGATAGATAGTAAAGCTTTTTTGAATTCTCCTTTTTTACTTCTTTGTGGGAAACGGCCCAGCGCTCCATTATTTTATCACGCGCGGAGAGGGCACAGGCGGTGTAAACCATTTTCGGTGTTGCATCTTCAAGAGTCTTACCGAAATGGCGTGAAAGTTTTCCCTCGATTTCTTTTTTCAGAACTTCTTCTTGTGCGTTTAGCTTGATTTTTTCCATTTATATTAAATTTCCTTTCAATATTAAATTATTTTTTTGCTTTTTTTAGGCTTTTTTGCCGCGGTTTTCTTTTCAACGGCTTATTTTCGGTGCTCTTTTTGCGGGCGTTTTTTTGCCGTAGCCTTTGGAGACGGTACGGCTAAATCTTTCTCGATTTCCGAGCGAATCTCGCTTACATTTTTATCAAAATCCTCCGCGGTTGTATTCTTCAAAAGTTCTTTATCATTTTTGTTGGATTTTGCCGCCTGCTTTTTTTCCGAGTTGTCACTGTCCACTTTTATGTTGGTCTCAAAGGAAGAGGTGCGTTTTGCGGACTTTTTGATTGGCTTTTTCGGTATGGCCGCACCGCTTAATTCTGAATAAAGTGCGAGATATTTGTCTGCCGATACTTCCCAGGAGAAGTCCGCACCTATTGCGTTTTGCATAAGTTTTTTCCATGCTGCGGGGTTATCGTAATATGTGCGCATTGCGTAATTTATGACATGCATCATATCATCCGCGTTGTAGGAAGCAAAGGAAAATCCGTTGCCCTCACCCGTGTATTCGTTATACGGAATAACCGTGTCTTTAAGACCGCCGGTTTCACGGACTATCGGAAGAGTTGCATATCTCATGGAAATGAGCTGTGAAAGTCCGCAGGGCTCAAATCGGGACGGCATCAAAAATGCATCACATGCCGCGTAGATTTTGTGCGAAAGGTCGTTTGAAAAACAGATGTTCGCCGAAACTTTGTCGGGATATTTCCATGCAAAGTGGCGGAATGTGTTTTCATAGTTTTCATCTCCGGTACCGAGTATTACGATTTGATACCCGCCGTCACAAAGCTGTTCCATAGCAT
>CAYMBZ010000072.1:0-7049 GCA_964388835.1 uncultured Lachnospiraceae bacterium | reverse complement strand
ATGACACACCGCGTTATTACAGAGCTTCGCAAAACACCTACCTACAGAAACGCAATCCATACGCTTTCAGCTTTGACAATAACTTCAAACGTTATGTATGGCAAAAACACAGCCGCAACTCCGGACGGAAGAAAGGCAGGAGCTCCGTTTGCACCGGGTGCAAATCCAATGCACAATCGCGAGGAAAACGGTGCACTTGCTTCCCTCAACTCCGTAGCTAAAATCAGCTATGACGATTGCCGCGACGGTATCTCAAACACCTTCTCTATCACGCCGGAGGCACTCGGCAGAAGTGAGGATGAACGCATAAGCAATCTAGTTACCATTTTGGACGGATATTTTGCAAAGAAAGCTCACCATATCAATGTTAATGTTTTAAATCGCGAAACATTGATGAAAGCATATGAAGACCCTGAGGCATATCCAAATCTTACAATACGTGTATCTGGCTATGCGGTTAACTTCCACAAGCTTTCCCGCGAGCAACAGCGCGAAGTTATCAGCCGTACTTTCCACGAAAAGGTATGATGAACGAGGATTTTATGGGAAATATACATTCATTTCAAAGTCTTGGCACCCTCGACGGTCCGGGAGTTCGATTTGTTGTGTTTATGCAAGGCTGCATTTTGCGTTGCGGTTGCTGTCATAATCCCGACACATGGGAACTCTCGGGCGGAACCGAGTATTCTCCGGAAGATGTTTTACAAAAAGCTCTTCGATTTAAGGAATATTTTTCCGGCGGCGGGGGAATAACAGTATCCGGCGGTGAGCCGCTTTTGCAGGCAGATTTTGTGCGCGAGCTGTTTGAACTTTGTCATAAAAACGAAATTAATACTTGTCTCGATACTTCGGGGTGTGTATTGAATCAAAACGTAAAACGGCTTATTGAAAACACCGACAGAATATTGCTGGATTTTAAATATACCGCTGCTTCCCTTTACAAAGAGCATGTGGGATGCGATATGGACAAGGTTATCGAATTTCTTGAATATATTAATTTGTGGAAAATTCCGACAACGCTGAGGCAGGTTATTATTCCTACACTTAATGATAATGAGGAAAATATTCTTAATTTAAAGGAAATTAAACAAAAATACAGTTGTATCGACAAAATAGAGTTGCTTCCGTTCAGAAAAATTTGCACTGTAAAATACGAAAGTTTAAATATCCCCTTTCCTTTTGCGGATATTCCCGAGCCGGACTACCTGCTTTTGGACAAACTCTCAAATCTGCTGTAGAAAATGTTCATAACTTAACCCGCCATTTATGTCTTACTTCCCATATAAATGAGTATTTCTTTTTTACGCTTTGTAACTTCTTGCGCTGCTGAATTTTTTTCAACGCGCTCAAAATATTTCGCTTGCCACACTCTTTTGTTCTTTTGAACTTGTAACCGCTTTGAAAAAAATTCCGCGCACATCTCCCCTCGGCTTGCACATACAAGGCGAGTTGTCAAAGTTTTGCGGTTTTTGCTTTGCAAAAGCCGACTAAACTTGCGACTTGCTTGACTCCGCAAAACCACGGGGTTCAAAGGGTGTCCTTTGCGACTTTTCGTACTTTTGGTCGGTCCGAAAGTACAAAAAATACAAAACGAGCAAGCGAACGCCGCGACACCTGCCACTACAATTTATTCATCGGCAAAGTCTCTATCAATCCACGCTACTATCGCATGTTTTTTTATAAAAAAAATAGGCTGTAAAACACGTTTTACAGCCTATTAAATTCATATGCTATGCAGAATAAACACTGCACTGCTTTTTATCCTTGCCTTTTCTTTCGAACTTAACCTTTCCGTCAATCAACGCGAAAAGTGTATCATCACTTCCGATACCTACATTGTTACCCGGATGAATTTTTGTTCCTCTCTGTCTTACAAGGATATTTCCTGCCAGAACAAACTGACCGTCAGCTCTTTTGACACCAAGACGTTTACTTTCGCTATCACGACCGTTCTTGGTGGATCCCATACCTTTTTTATGTGCCATTAAAAAACACCTCAGCTTTCCGATTAAAATTTGACATGCTGATTAAGCATTGATAGATTCGATAGTAACCTTTGTGTAAGGTTGTCTGTGACCCTTTTTAGAGCGCTCATTTTTCTTTCTCTTCATTTTGAAGACATAGATTTTCTTAGCTTTGCCCTGCTTTGTCACCTTAGCTGTAACAGTAGCACCACTTACAACCGGTGTTCCCACAGTAACCTTGTCGCCATCAGCAACAGCAAGAACCTTATCAAAAGTAACGTTTTCACCCTCAGCTGTTTCCAACTTTTCAACGAAGATTACGCTACCCTCTTCAACCTTGTACTGCTTACCGCCTGTTTCTAAAATTGCGTACATTAAAACACACCTCCTTATTTTATGAAGTCACGCTGATGCCGGTACCCTTAGGGATTTATAACCATGCACTCATGCGGATACTTGATTATTATACCATATTAATTATACTTTGTCAACATTTTTTTACAAATTATATCGGTAAATTTCGTTAAAAGCAAATTACAGCAATCTTTCTCTTAATTCATCGGGAGTTTTCGGTGAGAGATAAACCGGTGCAATATCAAATACCGTTTTACATCCTTTCATCCCTTCGTTGTTCATACGAACAGCGGCACGCGCATACGCAACCAAAACAGATGAAGTAAATTCAGGATTTGAGTCCAACTTCAGGCTGTATTCGATTATATGCGTATTTTCGCCATTTAAGCCGGTTTTTCCGCTTCTGATAACGAATCCGCCGTGCGGAATACCGCTGTGGTCACGTTTTAATTCCTCCTCGGAAATAAAGTGAACGGTTGTATCATAATCCGCAAAATAGTTCGGCATCGTTTTGATTTCCCTCTCTATTCTTTCCTTATCAGCATCTGGAGCGGCAACAACAAAGCACTCTCTTGTATGTTTTTCACCCGTCGTAAGGTAGGGATTTTCTCCGTTTCTTACAGCCTTTAACGCGTCCTCTATCGGAATTGTGTACTGTTTCGCATCCAAAACGCCCTCAATTCTTCTGATTGCATCGGAATGTCCTTGACTTACGCCCTTGCCCCAGAAAGTGTAATCCTTACCGCTCGGCAAAACAGCCTCGGCATACAATCTGTTAAGTGAAAACATTCCCGGGTCCCAACCTGCCGAAATGACGGCGATTTTTCCGGATTCCTTTGCCGAATTATCCACATTTTCAAAATGTTTCGGAATATTTGCATGAGTATCAAAACTGTCCACAACATTAAAATGCTTAGCAAGCTCCGGTGTCTGAACCGGAAGGTCTGTCGCGCTTCCGCCGCAAATTATCAGCACATCGATTTTATCTTTATGACTTAAAATGTCGTTCATCGAATATACCGCGGCACCCGTCAGTGTTTTCACGTCCGACGGCGCTCTGCGCGTAAAAATGCCGTACAATTCCGTATCATCATTCTGCTTTATCGCACATTCAACTCCTCTGCCGAGATTTCCGTATCCTGCAATTCCTATTCTGATTTTCATGAATATCCCTCTTTTCGCGATTTAATTATTTACATTATACAGTTATTTTTTTTATCAGTCAACAAAAAACGCGGTGCTTTTAGAAAAAAATGTATTTTTTCCTATATATGAGCGCGATACTTTCTGATATTTTTTTGCATACTGCATAAATATATTCATTGTTGATTTTTTATTTTGTCTCATATTCCGTTAATTCTCCCGTCAACTTTGAATGTACGATTTTTTGACTTTTGTAGAGACCGAAATTTCCGGACATCAAGTAACTAACCGCACAGGCGGCGGCAAAAAACAACATTCCTTCTCCGCCGAACACCTCGCAGGCAAGCAATACGGAAGCAATCGGGCAATTTACCACTGCCGCAAAAAGAGTTATAAAACCGATTGCAGCGGCAAAGCCTGGCTCGAGACCTATCAAAGTGCCCGCCACACAACCAAACGTCGAACCAATAAAGAATGACGGTACAATTTCACCGCCCTTAAAGCCTGCGGAAATCGTTATTGCGGTAAATATAATCTTGAGTAAAAACGCCTCGGGACGCGCTTCGCCCGAAATCGCCCTTTTTACAACCTCCATCCCCGCTCCGTTGTAATCGTATGTACGGAGCACAAGAGTCAAAATCACTATCACACTACCTCCGATTACCGCACGCAGATATTTGTTTGCAATGTACTTTTCCATGAAAAATTCGCACTTTTTTATCGCGGTGCAGAATGAAATCGCAACGCATGCACAAAGAACGGAAAGCAGTATAACCTTAATCATTTTCCCTGACGAAAATGCACCGAAGAAAACATTACCGAAGAAAACCGGAGATACACCGAGACATGCGGCAATTTGAGAAGCCACCGTGGCACCTATCACCGACGGCAACAGCGCGGAATAATTCATAATACCTACACTTGAAACTTCTATTGAAAACACAGCGGCGGTAAGCGGCGTGCCGAACAAAGCCGCAAAAACACTGCTCATTCCCGTCATAACCACCGTTTTCATATCATTTTTATTAAGCTTAAACAATTTGCCGGTATTGTAGCCAATACTTCCTCCCAGCTGCAGAGCCGCACCCTCACGTCCCGCAGAACCGCCCAGCATGTGCGTTATAATCGTTGAGATAAAAATGAGCGGAATCATAACAAGCGGAATATTTGTCTCCCCTCTTGCCGCCTCAATGACACGATTGGTGTCAATACGTCCGCTCTTCTTAAAAACAGCATAGAGCGCCGCAATTACAATGCCGCCTATCGGCAAAAAATACAGAATTATCGGGTTTTCCGCCCGTAGCTCCGTAACCTTATCTATTCCGATATGAAATACACTTCCGACAACTCCGCCAATCCCCCCGACAATGACCGCAATCACTGTCCATTTTAGAAAATTCGTAATATAATCCTTTAAACCCTTAGTTTTTTCCAATTTTATCTTCTCCCTCCCGCAAAATTCCCGGCACAACAAGTGTACCGGGATTTGTCATAATTTTTTTCAAATTTTACGCATTGTTTTTTGTATAATTCAATAATCCGCCGGCATAAAGCATTTCACGCTGTCTTTCCGAAAGAGTCACGCAAGCGCTGAAAGTAAAGCCCTTGGTTTTATTTTCAACCGTAACGGCATCTCCGTTTTTGAGTTGGCTTATGATATCGGAAATCAACAGCTCATCTCCCTCGGAAATTCTGTTATAATCGTTTTCATCGGCAAAAGTCATCGGAACGATTCCGGCATTTATAAGATTCGCCATGTGAATTCTCGCAAATGACTTTGTTATAACCGCCTTTACTCCCAAATAGAGCGGAGCAAGAGCCGCATGTTCTCTTGAAGAGCCCTGCCCGTAATTCGAACCGCCGATTATAATGGATTTGCCCATTTCCTTTGCTCGGTCATGAAAATGCTCGTCACATACCGCAAAGCAATATTCCGAAATTTTCGGGATATTTGAGCGAAGAGGCAAAATTTTCGCCCCCGCCGGCATAATGTGATCGGTTGTAATATTGTCGCCAACCTTAAGACTTACACCCGCCTCGATATTTTCTGAAAGCGGTTCGGATACCGGGAACGGTTTAATGTTGGGACCTCTCAAAACTTCAACCGTATCCATTTTTTCAGCTTCAATCGGAGGTACAACCATATTGTCATTAATCTTGAATATTTCGGGAAGATCAAACTTCGGCATTTCTCCGAGTTCTCTCGGGTCGGTCAAATATCCGTTTATAGCGGAAACAGCCGCCATTTCCGGTGAAACAAGGTAAATCTGTCCGTCCTTTGTTCCTGAGCGTCCCTCAAAGTTTCTGTTAAAGGTTCTCAAAGATATTCCCTTTGAGTTCGGTGATTGTCCCATACCTATGCAAGGTCCGCAGGCACTTTCCAAAATTCTCGCACCCGCATCAATCATAATTCCCAACGCGCCGTTTTCCGCAAGCATGTTAAGAACCTGTTTTGACCCCGGCGCAATCGAAAGAGAAACATCCGGATGTATTGTCTTCCCCTTTAAAATATGCGCAACCTTGAGCATATCAAGTAAGGATGAGTTCGTACATGAACCGATACAAACTTGATCGATTTTCATGTTTCCGATTTCCGCAACACTCTTAACGTTATCCGGCGAGTGCGGACATGCCGCAAGCGGAATCAGTTCCGAGAGATTGATTTCCACAATCTCATCATATTGTGCATCTTCATCTGCCGCAAGCGGAATATAATCCTGTTCTCTTCCCTGAGCCTTCAAAAATTGTCTTGTCGCTTCGTCTGACGGGAAAATAGATGTTGTCGCACCAAGCTCCGCACCCATATTGGTTATGGTTGCGCGTTCCGGTACCGAGAGAGTTTTTACACCCGCGCCGCAATATTCTATAACTTTTCCCACTCCGCCTTTAACCGAAAGGCGCTTCAAGACTTCAAGGATAACATCCTTTGCCGCAACCCACGGGTTGAGCTTTCCCGTAAGGTTTACCTTCACGATTTTGGGGCATGTTATATAATACGTTCCGCCACCCATGGCAACTGCAACGTCCATTCCGCCCGCGCCTATGGCAATCATTCCTATTCCGCCGCCTGTAGGAGTATGGCTGTCCGAACCGATTAAGGTTTTACCCGGAATACCGAAACGCTCCAAATGTACCTGGTGACAAATTCCATTTCCCGGACGCGAAAAATAAATTCCGTGCTTTTTGCAGACACTTCCGATAAATCTATGGTCATCGGCATTTTCAAATCCAGATTGCAATGTATTGTGATCTATATATGCAACACTCTTTTCGGTCTTAACCCGCGGCACACCCATCGCCTCAAATTCAAGATATGCCATTGTGCCCGTTGCATCCTGTGTCAGCGTTTGGTCAATCTTTATGCCTATTTCATTGCCCTTAATCATCTCGCCTTCAACAAGATGAGCTGATAAAATTTTCTCTGTTAATGTTAATCCCATTTTAACTTCCTCCGTCCTTTTATATATTAATTTTATACTTTTTATTCGGTTTTGTCAATATTTACGCGAAACTATATTAAAAAAATTCCATCATTAAAATAAAGTTATTGTTTTTCCTCGGTGTAGGTTTGTCAATGATGTGTTACAC
>CAYMBZ010000071.1:0-7133 GCA_964388835.1 uncultured Lachnospiraceae bacterium | reverse complement strand
GTACAAACGCAATCGCAAAGGTTCTTGCAGATATCGATGCTACAACAATCATCGGCGGCGGCGACAGTGTTGCGGCTGTAAACAAAGCAGGTCTCGGAGACAAGATGAGCCACATTTCAACAGGCGGCGGCGCTTCCCTTGAATTCCTTGAGGGCAAAGACCTCCCGGGTATTGTTGCAATAAACGACAAATAATAGTTTTTACTAATGCGCGGCATGCATTTGCCGCATTAAAAGGAGAGATAATAATGGGTAAATATATAATTGCGGGAAACTGGAAAATGAACAAGCTCCCGAGCGAAACTTATGATTATATCAAAGAGGTTGCAAAAGCTACCGAGGGTTCAAACTGCGAGGTTGTTTGCTGTACACCTTATGTATGCCTTGCTCAGGCCGTTGAAGCCGCAAAGGGTACACACGTTAAAATCGGTGCTGAAAATCTGCATTTCGAGGACAAAGGCGCTTTCACCGGCGAAATTTCTGCCGATATGCTCTGTGACCTGGGCGTTGATTACGTTATAATCGGTCACTCCGAAAGACGTGAATACAACAACGAAACGGATGAAACCGTAAACTTGAAAACAAAGAAAGCACTTGCAAAGGGTCTTGTTCCGATTGTATGCGTAGGCGAAAGCTTGGAGCAGAGAGAAACCGGAATCACCATGGACTTAATTGCAATTCAGATTAAGAAAGCATTTGCCGGCATTTCCGCCGAAGATGCAAAGAAAGTTGTAATCGCTTACGAGCCGATTTGGGCTATCGGAACAGGCAAAACCGCAACAGCTGAGCAAGCTGAAGAGGTTTGCGGCGGTATCAGAAAAATCATCGGTGAGCTTTATTGCCCGAAGTGCGCACAGGACTTTACAATTCAGTACGGCGGCAGTATGAACGATCAGAACGCGGCAGAGCTTCTTGCAAAGGAGAACATCGACGGTGGTCTTATCGGTGGCGCTTCTTTGGTTGCGGAGAAGTTTGCGTCTATCACAAAGGCTTGCTAATCAAAAAAAACGCATAAGGGGATTTGAAATCTTATATGCAAAAAGGCTTATATAAAAATATCGCCTTTTGCAAAAGATACTTTTATCCTCATAAAAACAGGAGGCTGTAAAAAACAAAGTTTTTTTACAGCCCCATTACTTTAAGTAAACTTATAATTAAGGAGAAAAAATTATGGCTAAAAAACCTATTGCTCTTATAATTTTAGACGGTTTTGGCATAAATGAAGCTGTCGAGGGCAACGCAATCAAAGCGGCAAAGAAACCAAATATTGACCGTTATTTTGCGGAATACCCGACCACCGCTCTTTTTGCAAGCGGTATGGCTGTCGGCTTGCCGGACGGTCAGATGGGTAACTCCGAAGTAGGTCACACCAACATCGGAGCCGGACGCGTTGTTTACCAGGAGCTTACAAGAATTACAAAATCAATCGAGGACGGAGATTTCTTCTCAAATGAGTCACTTTTGGGTGCCGTTGAAAACTGCAAGAAAAACGATTCCGCTCTCCATTTAATCGGATTACTTTCGGACGGCGGCGTTCATTCTCATATCGACCACCTGTTCGGTCTTCTCGATTTTGCGAAAAAGAACGGACTTTCAAAAGTTTTCGTTCATCCGATTATGGACGGGCGTGACGTTTCCCCCACATCCGGTGTCGGTTTTATAAAAGCACTTGCCGAAAAGCTTGAAAATACAGGCGTAGGCAAAATCGCAACCGTTTCCGGACGATACTATGCAATGGACCGCGACAATAACTGGGACAGAGTTGTTAAAGCTTACAATGCAATAGTTAAAAATGATGGCGAAATGACAGAGGATATCATTGCCGCAATCGAAAAATCCTACATTACAAAGGACGAAAACGGCGCACTTATTACCGATGAATTTATCCGCCCGACGGTTATCTGCGAAAACGGCGTGCCTGTCGGCAAAATCGGCGCAAACGATTCCGTTGTGTGCTTCAACTTCCGTCCCGACCGTGCAAGAGAGATAACCAGAACTTTTGTTGACCCGGACTTCACCGGATTTGAGCGCGAAATGTTCCCTCTTTATTATGTTTGTATGACCCAGTATGATGCTTCCATGCCGAATGTGAACATCGCATTTAAGCCGCAGGTTCTCACAAATACTTTCGGTGAATATATTGCCAAAAAAGGTATGAAACAGCTGAGAATTGCCGAAACCGAGAAATATGCGCACGTTACTTTCTTCTTTAACGGAGGTGTTGAAGACGTTTACGAGGGCGAGGACAGAAAGCTTATCCCGTCGCCTAAGGTTGCGACTTATGACATGCAACCGGAAATGAGCGCTTACAAGGTTGCCGATGCATGTGTTGAGCTTGTAAATGAAGATAAATACGATTGCATTATATTGAATTTTGCAAACTGCGACATGGTAGGTCACACCGGCGTATTTGATGCGGCTGTGAAAGCGGTTGAAGCGGTTGACGAGTGTCTCGGCAAGGTTGTTGATGCAATCATGGCAAAGGGCGGCAAGATTTTGATTACCGCCGACCATGGAAATGCCGACAAAATGTTTGAGCCGGACACAAAAGCGGTATTTACCGCGCACACAACCAACCCGGTTCCGCTTATCGTTATGGGTGCGGGCGATGTTCAGCTCCAAAAGGGTAAGCTCTGCGACCTTACTCCGACCATGCTTGACCTTATGGGGCTTGACAAGCCGGAAGAAATGACAGGTCAAAGTGTTATCGTTAAATAATAAAACCGAAGTCGCATGCAAGACTTGCTGTCATATAAGAAAGGTGCTGTAAAAGAACTTTTACAGCACCTTTTTGGGTAAGGGCAAAAATATTTAAAACGGATGATTTTTTTACATTCTTTTGTCTTTTTCCCTTTTTAAATTGTCTAATATATGTAAGAGTCTTACAGACAAAGGAGTTGTTTTAATGCGGCAGTTATTTGAAGATGAATACAAGAAGCATGAAAACGCACTGTTTTTGATTGCCTCCGCATATCTGCACAATACCGAAGATGCGAAAGATGTTCTTCAAGATGCGGCGCTTTCCGCATACAAAGCTTTTGACACACTTAAGAATATGCAATATTTTAAAACATGGCTTACGCGAATTGTCATAAATAAATGTAAAAACTTTTTAAAAAGCAAACATATCACTGAAGAGCTTACCGATAATCTTAATGTTTTTTACACCGTTTCCACCGACGATATGGAAATAATGGACGCACTCTGCAAAATGAATCCGCCCTCCTCGGTATATATCACGCTCAAATTCTACAATAATATGACCTACAGCGAAATGGCAAAAGCACTTAAATTACCGATCTCTACGGTTAAATACCGCACAAAAATCGCTCTTTACGAGTTGAAATTTCTTTTGGAAGGAGATATGTAACTATGGAAATCAAGGAATTTTACACAAAAATTAAAGCTCATGCCGAAACAATGCGTCAAACCGTCAAAACTCCTTTTAACATTTCCGATATACTTAACGAAAGGGAGGACATAAAAATGAGGAAAAACAGCAAATCATCACTTATTTTAAAAAGAACGGCGTGTACCGCGGCAGGCGCAGCAGTTGCTTTTACCGCAGTGTTTAACTGCGCCCCAAATCTTGCGTATGCGGTCAGCGACGTTCCGGTTCTCGGCAGAGCGGTGAAAATTGTCACCCTCGGTCGGTTCGAGCTTCACGAAAACGGCTATGATGCAAACGTTGTTACTCCGCAAATAGAGGGGCTTTTGGACAAAGAACTGGAAAACAGGCTTAACAGCGACTTTAAAGAAAATGCCGATATGGTTATATCCGCATTTGAAGAGGATATCAAGGAGCTTAAGTCGGAATTCGGTGAAGATACAATACATCTCGGTCTTGAAGCGAATTATACCGTCCGAACCGATAATGAAGATGTGCTTGCAATCGACACTTATATTCTGACTACCGCCGGCTCTTCTTCCACAAAACACAGTTTCTACAACATAGACAAAAAAAGCGGTACGCTTATAACCTTGCCATCCCTCTTTAAATCCGACGCGGATTACGTAACGCCGATAAGCGATTACATTCTGTCGGAAATGAAGAAGCAAAATGCGGACGGCACCGGATATTATATGATAGACGGCGAAGAGGCTTTTGCAGACTTTGAGCATTTTGAAAAAATTAAACCGGAACAGAACTTCTTTATAAATGAAGACGGCGAAATCGTAATTTGCTTTGACAAATACGAGGTTGCGGCAGGTGCTCAAGGATGCCCGGAATTCGTAATACCAATCAAAATTATATCGAACATTTTGAAATAACCCATCTTACGTGCAAAAGTCTCTTTCCTCTAAAGACTTCTCCTGCGCAGAATCTCCCTCTGTTTCACGATAGAGGGAGATTTATTTTGAAGAATTTTATTAACTTTCCCGCAAGCGGTTGACAAATTCGAAATTAAGATATATACTGGCAATAGAAAAAAGCAAGATTTCAAACGATTATGCAAAAATGTTTGTGTTAAGATAACACGCACTCTTTAGCACGGGGCGTGTTATTTTTTCTATAAAAAAGTAAAAGAATAATCATAAAGCAAATTATGTATTCATTTCCCATAAGCTATCACCTCATTCTCAAGAGATGATGGCATAACCGCCCAGCTTTTATGCTTGTTCAAGTCTTACCTTTAACATCGGACTTGTCCGACAAAATACATTGTACATTACCGATAAGATTTTTTCAATACATTTTTTGGATTTACTAAATGCAAAGGTAAGATTTGTTCGTAGCCAAAAAGGCGGAAGTTCTCCCCCGCCTTTTTTGTGATCCGAACTTTTTTACATCCCAAAAGATTAGAATTTTGGACGCGTCGTATAATGCGTGTGGAGTAATTCGTGCGCCTTGTGTGATCCCGGCTTTTTGAAATATTCCTTATACAATATATCCATATCCGGATTTTTGTGCGATTGTCTTACCGTCGCATTCTTATCCTCTGCGTAAAGCGCCTTTGCTCTTTCTGCCTTAACGTCAACATTCATCCATGTCTTTGCTGAGCAAATCGGCTGACCGCCGCCGGTTACACATCCGCCCGGGCATGCCATTACTTCAATGAAGTGATAGTTCTTCTCGCCCGCCTTTACGGCATTAAGAAGCTTTCTTGCGTTTCCGAGACCGTGAACAATTGCAACATTTACGTCCATTCCGCCCATTTTTACCGTTGCTTCCTTTATTCCCTCTGTACCGCGTACAGCTTCAAAATCAAGATTTTCAAGAGGTTTATTCTCAAGAATTTCATATACCGTTCTGAGTGCCGCCTCCATAACTCCGCCGGTTGCACCGAAAATGTGACCTGCACCCGATGCCTCGCCGAACGGCTTATCAAACATTTCGTCCGGAAGCTTATCGAAAATAAGTCCCGATTCTTTTATCATCTTTGCAAGTTCTCTTGTGGTAATAACCGCGTCAACATCACGCAGACCGCCGCTTTCCATTTCCGGACGGCTGTTTTCAAACTTTTTGGCTACGCAAGGCATTACGGACACAACATAAATCTTTTTCGGGTCAATGTTGTTCTTTTCCGCAAAATAACTCTTTATAACCGCGCCGAACATCTGGTGCGGTGACTTACAGCTGGAAAGATTATCGATAAACTCCGGATAATTATGTTCACAGAACTTAATCCAACCCGGTGAGCATGATGTAATCATCGGCAATGTGCCGCCGTTTTTGATTCTTTCCAAAAGCTCGTTGCCCTCTTCCATTATGGTGAGGTCAGCACCGGTATCTGTATCAAAAACCTTATCAAATCCCATTCTGCGCAGTGCAGCAACCATTTTACCGGTTACGGGCATTCCCATTTCAAAGCCGAATTCTTCGCCCAAAGCAGCACGTACAGCCGGTGCTGTCTGAACAACAACGTATTTATCCGGATCCGCAATCGCGTCAAATACATCATCTGTAGCATATCTCTCACGCAGGGCGCCTGTAGGACACGCCGCGATACACTGACCGCAGTTTACACACGCTGTTTCGCCCAAAGGTGCTTCAAACGCACAGCCAATCTTTGTTGCAAATCCTCTTTCCTGTGCATCGATAACGCCTACTGTCTGAACATTCTTACAGACATTTACACATCTGCGGCAGAGAACGCATTTGTTATTATCTCTCACGATAGATGTTCCCGATTCATCGATATCGTACTTGTTCATTACTCCTTCATAAGCAATGCCCTCTACTCCGAGCTCATCGCAAAGCTTTTGAAGCTCACACTTCTGATTTCTGGAACAGGTGAGACACTTTCTGTCATGATTTGAAAGAATAAGCTCCAGCGTATTCTTTCTTGCCTTTTTAACCTTGGGAGAGTGAGTGAGAACCTCTATACCCTCCGCAACAGGATACACGCAAGCCGCTTGCAATGCTCTTGCGCCGACGATTTCTACAACACACATTCTGCATGAGCCTGTTACAGATGCATCCTTTAAATAACAAAGAGTAGGAATGTCTATTCCGTTAGCCTGTGCAGCCTCCAGAATGGTTGTACCTTCCGGAACACTGATGGCTTGACCGTTTATTTTCAAGTTAACCATATTATCAATATCCTTTCTAAAGATTACGCCTTATAAATAGCGCCGAACTTACATGCAGATTGACAAGCGCCGCACTTAATACATTTTTCCTGATCGATAACGAACGGAGATTTGATTTCGCCGGAAATTGCATTAGCCGGACACTGTCTTGCACAAAGGCTGCAACCCTTACACTTATCCGGGTCAATCTTGTACTGTGCAAGCGCCTTACAGACACCTGCCGGACATTTCTTGTCCTTAACGTGCGCAATGTATTCATCTCTGAAATACTTAAGAGTTGAGAGCACCGGGTTAGGAGCAGATTGACCCAAACCGCAAAGTGAAGATGCTTTGATAGAATAGCACAATTCTTCCATCTTATCAATATCCTCCATTGTGCCCTTTCCTTCTGTAACCTTGGTAAGCAGTTCCAAAAGTCTCTTTGTACCGATACGGCACGGTGTACACTTACCGCAGGATTCATCAACCGTAAATTCAAGGAAGAATTTAGCGATGTCAACCATACAGTTGTCCTCATCCATAACAATAAGCCCGCCCGAACCCATCATGGAGCCGATGCTGATGAGGGAGTCGTAATCAATCGGGGTATCAATAAGATGT
>CAYMBZ010000070.1:0-7154 GCA_964388835.1 uncultured Lachnospiraceae bacterium | reverse complement strand
TGTTGTAATACTTTTAGGTATTGTTATACTTTTTAAATTGCCGCAACCATTAAATGCACAATCGCCTATTGTAATTACGCTACAGCAAACGAAAAGTATGAGTATAAGTGCAATCTTTATGCGGATTCTCGCTATGAGGGTATAGAGACACTTAAGGCTCAGATTGTCGCATATGACAAGGCTGGAAACGAAACACATACCGATATTTCGGATATTTCAATAGCACAGCCGAGAAATGTAAGCGGAAAAGTAACCTATGAGGGTAGCGGCGTTGCACATGCAAGCGTTTACCTCTATGATGATGAGAACAATTTCGTACAGTATGCTTCCACAGATGAAAATGGTGAATATATCTTCACCGATGTCGCAATGGGAAACTACACAATTAAGGTGTCAGCTTCCGCATACTTGAAGGCAACAAAAACACTTACTCCCGATATGTTCATAGGCGACATAGATGTTGAGGATATTGTTTTGACGGCAAGATACTCCGGGGGATCGGAAATGACAATCACCGTAAAGGATTACAGTGATGCTCCGATTGCGAATGCAATAGTTTATGCATGGAGTTGGGCGGCAGATGTTTACCTTACAGCTACCACGGGTGAAAACGGCACAGCTACAATAAATGTACCTTATGAGGATGGCGGAACAACCTACGACGTTTATGCAAGTCATAACGATTATTCGTTGGTGAAAAACATCGTAGTGGCTGACACCACGGCGGACATCGAGTTTAAATTACCTAAAAAGGCAACAATAACAGGTAAGGCTGTAAACGGTGAAGTTCCTGTTCCAAATACACGGGTAACCATAAACGGAAGCGGCTACAGCACATATGCAATGACCAATGAAAACGGTGAGTTTACGGCTGATGTATATATCCAAACCGAAAATGAAGAATTCACCGTATCGGTGCAGTACAACACAAAGTATTCGGGTTCTGAAAAGGTTTCCTTTGCAGACGGCGAAACTACTGCAAACATTACTCTTGACCTGAATAGAAATATTAAAGTTAAAGGTACAATCAAAAACAAAATGGCACAGCCGGTTTCGGCATATTCTTCAATAACATTCAGAGGGAACGGTGCTTATGTTACGGTAACACCGGATGCAAACGGAGAGTTTGAAACACCTGAATTATTCGGAGTGGGAACATATAACGTGTATTCCTACGGCTCATGGCCATATAAGACAATCAGCACAACTTTTGAAATCACCGAAGCGGATGTGGCTTCACAGATTAAGGAGCTGAATCTGGCGGCAGAGGAAAGAAGCATTGCTGTTAAATTCACAAGCAGTAAAAATAAGATAACCGCAACGGCGGACGCTATTGCACAGGGCGATACCGTTACGGTTAACGTTAAATTCCAGAACGACGGAAACTCAAAATTGTCAAATGTAACCGCATATGCGGAAATTCCGAATGGCACAGAGGTTCTGAGCACAAACGGCGTTGATAACGGAGAGGGAATAGTAAGCAAAGATGTAGCCGAATTAAAGGCGTATGAAGAGGGAAGTTTGACCTTTACACTCGGAACGGAAAATTATGAGGACAGAGTTATCGTTATTCCGGCTTATGTAAAGGTAGATGGTAAGGAATATCCTATCGGAGCGGTAACCGTAGAGATTGTATCGGTAACTCTCAGTGCTCCGCAGATTGTAAAGACCAACACGGCATTTAAGGTTTCGGGCGAAGCGGTAAGCGGAAGCACTGTTGAAATCTTGAATTACGCTACAAAAGATGTTCTTGCAACAGCAAATTCCACAAGCAGGTGGTACTTTGCTGACATCAGCGGAATTTCGGAGGATACCGAGCTTATCGCAAAGGTTACAAAGGACGGAAAAACAGCATTCTCGGATGTTGTATTGGTTGAAGCGGAGGATGAGCCGATTTCCGTAAACGATATTAAGGTGAGCATGTCGCGAGGCGATTACGGAAAGAACGAGTATTTCGGATATCCGACTTTCTCGCTTTGGGAGGGTGATACTTTCAGCGTTTCGGTTAAGTTCAACAATCTGCCTGCCGATGCAACGGTTAAGTATTCGTTCATTAACAAGAAGAACATTCAGACAACTAAGACCAATGCGGATTATTATAAGGGAACGATAAGTGATTGGAGGGGCTTCGGAACAAAGGACGTTGTCGCAACGGTTACCGTAGGCGATAAGGAATACAAATTTATTGTTGCCGAGGTTATCATTTTGGTTGACCCGTCGGGTTATATCACAGATTCCGAAACGGGTAATCCTGTAGTGGGCGCTAACGTTCTTTTGGAAGTAAAATCAGGCAGTGATTGGATTAAGTGGGATGCTAAGCCGCATCTACAGGAAAATCCTATGCTTACAAATGAAAACGGCTATTACGGCTGGATGGTTCCTGAGGGCGAATACAGAATTATTGTAACAGCTGACGGTTATGAAACTAAGGTTGTTGAAAAATACAATTCAAGAGACTACGGTCCGAACAGCTCAATCACGGTTCTTCCGGTAAGACTTGACGTTGATATTGAGCTTGTTAAATCACGTACGATTGAAGTTGACAGAGCAAGTACAGCTTCTGTTGCGGGCAGAAAGATTAAATTTGTATTTACAAGACCCGCAGATCCGTCAACCGTTACACAGGATAACTTTAAGGTTCTAAACAGTGCGGGAGAACCGGTTGCGGGAACGGTGGTTCTTGCGGAGAAGAATACCGTTGCATTGTTCAAGCCGACAGCTGCAATGGAAAACGGAGACTACAAGCTCTCTGTTGCAAATATTAAGGACGGCGCGGGCAATGTTATTACGGCGGAAGAAATTTCGTTTGCAAAGACAGCGGAGATAACGGCTCTTGCCGCTCCGACGGTTGCATATAACAATGACGGAACGGTAACAGTTACCTTTGCCAATGGCAAGGAACCGGTAAACTGTGAAGAAATCGTAGTTAAAAACGGAGTTTCGGCTGTAAGCGGAGTAACGCACAAGGCGGCAAATGTGATAACATTTATTCCGGATGTAGCATTTACCGCAGGCACAACATATAAGGTGAATGTTTCTGATTCTATCAGAACAGATGCAAATGAGTATTTGGCACAGAGCTTTGAACAGAGCTTTACCGTACCGGACGGTCAGACACCGAGTAATCCGGGTTCAAACGGCGGAAACGGCGGAGGTGGAGCTTCAACGTATATAGTAAGCTTTGAAACCAACGGCGGAAGCAAGATTGAAAACGTTAAGGTATCAAAGAATGAAACTGTTTCCGAACCGAAAGCGCCTACAAAGGACGGATTTGAATTTGTAGGCTGGTTCAAGGATAAGTCTTTAAAGACAAAGTATGACTTCTCCGAAGCAGTAACCGAGAGCATGACATTGTATGCGGCTTGGACGGAGAAGAAGGACGGAATCGATAAAACGGAAGTAAAGATTTCCTTTACCGATGTTAAGGATAGTGATTGGTTTGCGGCAAATGTTAAGTTTGTTGTTGAAAACGGTCTCATGGCAGGTATATCCGCAAATGAATTTGCACCGAACAACAGCTTGACACGTGCAATGCTCGTTACAATTTTGTATCGTGCATCGGGCGAGCCGGCTGTTAATAAGAGTGTTCCGTTTGAGGATGTAAAGAGTGATATGTATTATGCAAACGCGGTTATCTGGGCGCATCAGAACGGTATCGTTTCGGGTGTCAGCGAAACTGAATTCGCACCGGATATGAATATTACGCGTGAACAGATTGCGGCAATTATGCACAGATATGCTAAATTTAACGGATATGATGTATCGGTTGGTGAAAACACAAATATCCTTTCCTACACCGATTGTGATGAAATATCCGAGTATGCTGTTGCAGCTATGCAGTATGCTGTGGGAAGCGAATTGATTAAGGGTAAAACCGAAAGTACATTAAACCCGAAAGATACCGCAACACGTGCTGAAATTGCGGCAATTCTTCAAAGATTCATCGAAGCCAATAAATAAACTTTAAAAGGCTTTGGTCAGTGACAAAAGAGATAACTTTTTAGGCGCGGCGGTTATAATAACCGCCGCGTTTTTTGTATAAAGAAAACCATCGGGTAGTCGTGCAGAGTGGTAGAGGTTTTGCCGATGGATAAATTGCAGGGGCAGGCGTTCTCATTTGTCCGCGTGTACTGTTTGTTATATACTTGTACTTTTGAGCGACCAAAAGTACGAAAAGTCGCAAAAGGGCACCCTTTAAACCCCGAGGTTTTGCGGATTCGCACAAGTCGCAAGTTTTGTCGTCTTTTACAAGGTAAACCGCAAAACTTCGACAACTCGCCTTATATGTGCAAGCCGAGGGGAGAGGGGTGCGAATTTTTTTCAAAGCGGTTGTAGGTCTGAAATTGCAAAGAGGGTTAGAAAGCGGAATATTTTGGGTGTATTGAAAAAATTCAGTAGCGCAGAAAATTACAAAGGTTAAAAGGAAATAGCTGTTTATGGGGGAGGTAAAATATGTATGGCGGGCGGAATATAGGTTATATCAGAAAATGAAATATAGCCTGTATGCGGGCAGATATTTTTTGAACGGTAAAAAGGGGAAGAAATCCGATATGTGGATTTCTTCCCCTTAGAGTAACAATGTGTTATTATTTTGAAATTTTTACGCAGATATCATGCTCTCCGTCTGTGTAAAGCGGGAGGATATTTCCGTAAACCGATATGCCGTCTGCGGTAACGGAGTTTTCGTTTGCAGTTTGTTCGATAGTGATGTTATAAACCGCACCGCGGAAAACTCTTCTTACGGAAACTTTATCCCATGCCTTAGGCAACATAGGCTTTATCGAAAGACCGTCATATTCCGGCTGAAGTCCGATAATGTTTTCCACAATACATCTGAACAGCCATCCACTTGTTCCGGTAATCCAGCTCTGCGGGGCATCACCTTTTCTGACGTTACATTCCGGACCGAAATACATGTTAGACATGGCATATGGCTCCACGCCGGAGTTTGCGTTTTCGGGATTGGACGGTAAAATTCGTTTTATCGTATCAAGCGCCGCATCACCGTCATAAACCATTGTGTCGGCAACCGATTTAAACGCCACACCATGATTATATACGGAACCGTTTTCGTATATACCCTTTCCCATAAAGGACAATCTGCCGATTTTTCGGTCGGGAGTTGTATAACTCGGTGTGTTCTGCAAATATCCGTATGAGCAACCGAGATTTTCTTCAACACGGTCCATAAGCTTTTTTGCATCGTCACCCTCAACTATTCCGGAAAGAACAGCCCATGTCTGCGAATTCAGGAAGAACTGACCTTCGGGAGTCTCGTATGAGCCGATTTTTTCGTCGTAATCGTTTATTCCGTAGATAAAGTGATCCTCGTTCCAGCCGTATTTCAGAATATTTTTCTTCATTTTTTCCGCCTTTTCGGCAATTTCTTTTGTTCTTTCGTTTTTTCCTATCCTATTAAGAATTTCGATGAACTCGTATGCCGCCTTATAGGTAGCCTCAGACAGCCAAACGCTTTCGCCTTTGCCGAGGAGACCACAGGCATTTATCGAATCGTTCCAATCGCCGCCGAACCACAGACACAAGCCTCTTTCGCCGAGGTTGTTCTGCAGATAGTCAATGCCGCGGAAACAATGCTCAAGCACGGTTTCTTCAAGCTTGGATTCAAAATATCCGACCTTTTCATCAAGGATTCCGAAGTCTGCGGTTTCCTTAAGATATGTATTCACCGTAAATATCAGCCAAACAGCACCGTCAGCATAGAGTTCCCTCATAATAGGCTCCCACTGTCTTATGGGGTTTCCATCCTCACGCTGATATTGTAGAGCATAAAGTATTCTTTCTCTTGCGTTTTGCGCATCCAGTGACAAAAATCCTGCCGTATCCTGCATAATATCGCGGAAGCCTTTGCCGTATAATCTGCCCCACTGTTTTCCAAGTTCGATTTGGCGCTTTAACCAAACATTGACACGTCTGTTGATGTCATCATCGGGCGTATCTATCATAATATTTTCACGGAACTTTTCGATTTTCGTTTGAACTTTATCAAATTCCGCTTTATACGCATCTTTTGAAAGAAGTCTGTCACATTCTTTTTTTGCATCGGCGAAGCTTCTTGAAGCACCGAGCGCAAAATACAGCTTCTTTTCGGAATTCTTTTCGATTGTAATGTCAAACTGGAGCGCCGCGCCTATTTTAAGTTCAAAACAGGTTCCGCCGTTTGAAAGGTGATCCGCTTCAATGCCTATAGGGTGTCCGATATCGGAATATTCGCCCTTAAATCTGCGGTTTGTGGTTTCGAAAAAGTCCACTTTTTCGGAAGTGGTAAAATACATACAATTTATGTCGGAATCAATGTTATCTCCGGCGTGTTTTGCAAAAATTCCGTTCAATTCTTCGGAAAAGTCCGCAACCGAAAAGCCGTCTATAGGCGAAAGGGCGGTGTCGATGTTGGCATAAGCATAAAGACTGATATCCTTATCCGCATTCGATTTGTTTTCAAGACTTACCTCCCAGCACTCAACAAGACCATCATCAGGGACAAAGATTTTTAAATTACACGCAAGACCTTTGTACTGCGATTTAATAACGGAATAGCCTTGTCCGACAATTGTTTCAAATACATCAAAATCCTTGTTGTCATAATTCCTGTTTGCAGCATAATATTCTTTGGTATTTTTGTCTTTAATGAATATCAGCCTGTTATCGGTTTCTGCCAATATGCTCTTTTTGAAACCTTTATCATCACGGTAGCGAGAAATTCCGAAACCGAACTGGCTGAATGATGAAACATATTCCGAATTCCATGCATAATTGAGCCAAGGTCTTTTCGGAAACATATTTCCTACTAAAAATTCATTTTTTTCATCTATAAATCTATTGTTCATATATACTTCCCTCCAAAATCATCTTAACATAATCGAAATAAAGTTACTGGCTATAAATAATGAAAATACAAGTCATATAATGCACAGTTGCATGCTTTTGGAGTAATGTAAAGCATGGTTTTAAGTGTTTTGATAATTTGCAATAATATGCAATATTTTGCTACAATTTAAAAAATATATAAAATTGTAGGTTTACAATAGATGTGTTACATTCCGGCATATTTTATTACGAGTAAACTCATAACAAAACATGCCGGCTAAAAAAAAGTATACAGAAACTCCAAAATGTGTTATAGTTAATTTACCACA
>CAYMBZ010000069.1:0-7168 GCA_964388835.1 uncultured Lachnospiraceae bacterium | reverse complement strand
GTTAAGACTCCGCCCTCTCACGGCGGCAACAAGGGTTCGATTCCCTTACGAGTCACCAAATCGGAACAAGTTTTGCTTGTTCCGATTTTTTTGCAAGAAAAATCGGTCACTCACGCCGATGTTCCTCATTTTTCGATAGAGCGTTTTTGCGTCCCGATTTATCGGAAATCTTGAATTTTGTTCCGTAATGTGCCCTTAATACTTCAATTTCTTTTTTTTGCCATTCTTTTTTAAAGTCAGCGGATTTTGTGTCATGTACCCTGCTACCGTTTGAAAAATACAGATTAAATTTCATACAATCACTCTCCGATTAACAATATATGCTCAAAAACGAAAATATATATTAACGGGGGTGATTTTTACGGAAAACAGAGTAGCGGCGGCGTATATACGGGTTTCCACAGAAGAGCAGGCGGAGTATTCACCGAGTTCACAGTTGAAAAAGATAATGGAGTATGCGGAAAAAAATAAAATTACCGTCCCGGAGGAGCTTGTGTTCACCGATGAGGGGATTTCGGGAAAAAGTACAAAGCCACGCAGAGAATTCAATAGAATGATTGCTGTGGCAAAGGAAAAGCCGAGGCGGTTCGATACGATTTTAGTATGGAAGTTTTCACGATTCTCACGTAACCGTGAGGATAGTATTGTATATAAGTCCATGCTCAGGCGGGAGCTGGGAATAAGAGTTATTTCGGTATCGGAGGATGTCGGTGACGACAAAATGTCGGTAATCTTCGAATCAATGATTGAGGCTATGGATGAATACTATTCGATTAATTTGGCTGAGGAGGTAAAGCGCGGCATGGCGGAGCGGATACGGAGCGGAAAAGTGTGTGCGGCGGCGCCGTTCGGGTACAAAACAGATAATAAAAGACTTGCGGTAGTTCCTGAGGAGGCGGAAATCATTAGATATGTGTTCGAGGCATTTTCGGACGGGAAAAGCATGGTTTCTTTGGCACAGGATTTGAATGACATGGGGATTTTAACTCATCGCGGAGGGAAAATTGAAAATCGAACGATAGAATATTGGCTTAACAATCCCGTATACATAGGCAAGGTGAGATGGAACCCGAAAGGCAAAACCGAGAGATTTCATTGGGATGATGAAGACATAATAATTGCGGACGGAGAACATGAGCCTATTGTAAGCAATGAGTTGTGGAAACGCGCGGGAAATAGACTTAAAAGGGAAAAGAAATTGATGCGCCGTGTGTATGAACAGAAGAAGCCGACGGGATTTTTGGTCGGAATTTTAAAATGCGGCGTGTGCGGCGGTGCTATGGTAAATTGCGGGGGATATTTTTATTGCTTGAACAAAACAAAGGGTGCATGCCGCGGAAATGGCGGCGTAAAAGCTGAGAAACTGGAAAAGGAAATGGCAGAGATTGTAAAAAATGCGGCATGCTGCGGGAAAATAGAAATATCGGTATCAGATACACAGCGAGGAGAAAATGCACAGCTTGAAAGGGCGGAAAAGCGGCTTGTGCGTATACAAAAGGCGTATGAGGAGGGTGTTGACACTATCGATGAATATAAGGAGAAAAAGGAAAACGTTTTGCGGCAGATAGATGCTATAAAGAACACTGAAAGAAAGAAGAGCGCACCGGATATGTGTGAAAAAAGCATATATGAAATTTTGACATCGGAAAAATGCGGTAACGCACAGAAGAGCACCGCAATCCGCAGTGTAATAAGCCGTATTGTGAAGATTGGGGAGAGTGAATATGATATTTTTCTTAATTTCCGATGTCCGGTGGACCTAACGGAGAATTAGGCGCATCGCTGAGATATTTGTCGCAGAGATATATCATGCAGGATAATATCAGTAAGGGGCTTTTGACCGATATAGGTACTGAGGAATTGGGTCATCTTGAAATGGTGGGTACATTGGTTTACCAACTTTCGGATGGAGCAAGCGGTAGTGATTGGCTGAAAGGTCATTCGCCCGAGTATTATGCCGATAATGGGAACGGAGTTTTCCCGCAGAGCGCGCAGGGTTCGCCGTTTACCGCCGCGTCGATAGCTGTAACGGGAGACCCGATAACGAATCTGTTTGAGGATTTGGCAGCAGAACAAAAGGCGCGCGCAACGTATGACAATATATTGCGCCTGTCGGATGATCCGGATGTGAACGAGGTTATTAAGTTCTTAAGGCAAAGGGAGATAACGCATTTCCAACGTTTCGGTGAACCAAACCATACTGATTTAAGGAAAATTTTAAAGGGTTGCCGCAAGATTTTTCTATGCAGCAACCCTTAGTTTAATGTTTTAAATTGATTTGTAAAGTTCTTCTAATTGGTTATTTAATTCCGGTAAATCTTCCCTGACAATGTCCCATATAAGCACAAGGTTTACGCCCTCATAATCGTGGACTATCTTATTGCGAAGTCCATACATAACTCGCCATGGGATTGAAGAATGGTTATCTTCAAAAGTTTTATCAATCTTATTTGCAAGTTCACCAATTTGACTGAGATTAAAAACGCAAGCTTCTACGAGCATTGAATTATTGATAAAATCATCATACTCTGTATCATTTGTGTATTCAAGAATTTTGGAAATATATTTAAGGATTTTTCCGACAATCATTTTATTTTTCATATATCACCACTCCGTCCTTTGAAATTTCGGATGATATTCTTGAACCTTGTATTATATGTGTTTCATCAAATACGTCAACTTCTTTATCGAGAGCCGAGCGAACATCTTCTATCAATCCGACAAATTTTAAGCCTTTGAGCCCGCTGTCAAGGAGTAAATCAACGTCGCTTTGACCGTTTGCGAGCCTCTTGGCATAAGAGCCGAAAAGTACGGCTTTTCTTATATTATAACGTGCAAATACCGGATAGAGAATGGTTTTGATTTCATTTACGGAATAAATCGTATCACACATAAGAATGTTCCTTTCCTTTGATATCTAACTTTATTATATCAAATTACTGATTTAATAATGTTTTTGCCCTTTCCCCAATCATTTTTTCAAGCATTTTTAATCTCTTATCGGGCAGATTATATCTTGAATTTTTCTTAAACTTAAATTCTATCAGTTTTCTTAATCCCTCGCGATGTTTTTGCGTAAGAACCGATTTTGCGGTTCCTATAAAATCATCATACACGCAAGGAAGCAATGTATCGGCATAAGCCTTTAATGTTTCATCATTTTCCAAATCGTCCCGTCCGGCAAAATTCAAGAGCGAATTTCCGTGGTCGAATAAAGGAGCGGGAGCGACTATTTTATTTGTCTTATTATCAATGATAAAACCAAAATTACCGAAGTGCCTGTCTGTGTTCAGAATAATAGCATCAAACACCAGCATATCATTTAATGCATCAACAAATTCTTTGCCGAGAGTTTCATAATATTTTCTGACTGCGTTCATTCCCCCTAATGTTACAATCCTTCCAACGGGGATGAATGAAAAATCTTTGGTTGTAAAAAGTTCACAAGTGGAACAGAGTTCGCCTTCCCAGCGAGAAAGGCCGTATTCAATTGATTTTACGCCCAGTGTTTTTGCTACTTGATTGGCATAATACTCCGAATACGGTTCATTGCCCGTATTGGAAGCGCCGCTTGTACCGCCTTTGTATAACAAAATCTTTTTGTCTATTCTTCTCCAACATTTCGGGAGCATACCATTTGTAGTAAATTCAGGGCAAGATGCAAGTGATGTCCTTATGCTACTGCCATATCCGGTAAATGCGATTAGTGCAAGCACTCTGCTGAGAGGGTTATCGTATAAATTATATTTATCATAAGTGCCTTCAAAACCTTCTTCAACAACCCAATAGCAATCGTTAAGAGAAAGACCTTTTGAGACTTTTATAATTGTCATAGGGCGATTGATATTAAGTCCGCACTTACTTAAAAAATTATGCACATACGCACGATTTTTAGGTATGGTTCTGTGCTTCAGCCATTTGGAAAGACCTTCATCGGTTAATTCCAAGTCGAGAGGAAATAAATCTTTTTTGGCTTCATTCACCCACAAAATTTTCATTTCAGGAACATTAGTATCTTCTGTAGCAGAAAAACGTACGAGGCTTAAATCATAATGCTTTAGTTCGTAAATCATACACAAAAATGCTCCTTTCCTTTGGTATCTAACTTTATTATACCAAAAAATCCACTTAAAATCAATACAAACTTTACACATTCCAAATAATTTCACTGTTTCCGTTTTCATCTATGACAATATGGTTAATCAGAACATTGCATACGGCGCGTTTTTCCTCAGAGGAAGCCGTTTTCCACTTCTTCGATAGGTTGATAACCGATTTTGTATCGGTTTCAATGCTTTCAAGCTCGTCAATTTTAAGTAAAATCATAGTTTTTTCAGACTTTAATTTTTCCGCACGTTTGTTTAAAATCTCAATCAAGTCCGCTCCGCACTCTTCGCCGATAAGAGTATCCGCGATTTTATCCTGTGCCAGTTCAATGCTTTTGAGTTTATTTTTAAGCGTATTTAGCTCGGGATTTGCAGATTTTTTATCTTTCCTTTTTAGATTTTTCAAGCTTGTAAGCTTTAAAGAAATTTCGGCATAAATCATATCTTCAAGGCTGTCCGCATAAATAGTGGCTTTTGTACCTTTGCAATCCTTAAAATGGCTTTTCCCGGTACAGTTGAAATATCTTTGAATTTCACCGTTTCCGAGTCTACCTTTAATCGTGGTCATAGTCCGTCCGCATTTTCCGCAAATAATCTTACCGCCAAGCCAGCTTGTTTTGTTTGAAACCGCATTACCGACCTGCTTGTTTTTGAGGATTTTTTGCTGACATTTTATCCAAATATCGGACGGAACAACGCCCTCGTGTGTCATTACAACTGCTTTTATATCGCTCCAGTCAAGGCTTGTCGGATTATGCTTTGTTTTTCCGTAAATTTGTATGCCGTGTATTCCGTCAAAAGCTTCGGGCGAACTTATAATCTGCGTTCCGAATTTTTGGAAATACTCATATACCTTGCTGTCCGCCACCACATATATCGGATTTTTAAGCATGTTTGAAAGCTTTGCGGTTGTCCAGCCGCCGCCCGACAGCGGCTTGATGTTATTTTCGGTAAGGTTTTTCAGGAGTCTGCCGAGAGTCACATTCGGAGCTGAGTAACACTCAAATATGTATTTGATTTGTTCGATTTCTCCGGAAATCGGTTTGAGCTTTTTTGTCTTGATATTATTGATAACGCACTCTTCCAATTCAAACCCATATGGCTTTCTTCCTCCCATATAAAAGCCGAGTTCACTTCGGTGCTCATAGGCTTGCGTCACTCTTGCGATAATGCTCTGACGTTCAAATTCAGCAAAAACCATAAGAATTTTAACTATCATTTCACCGTATGGACTGGATGTGTCAAACGATTCCTGCGAGCTTACGAATTTGACGTTGTATTTTTTTAAAGTATTCAATATATCAACAAAATCGGCGAGACTTCTGCTTATTCTGTCCAGACGGTAGACAATAACTTCTTCGATATTGCCTTTCTCAATCTCTCGCATCATTTTCTGAAAACCATCCCTGTTGACATTGCCGCCGGAATAGCCGTTGTCAACATATGTTATAATTTCTTTGCCTCTGTCCTCCGGTCTTATTACTGCTTTGCAGTATTCTATCTGAGTATCGCAGGAAATACTGTTTTCCCGCTCGATTGATTTTCGTGCGTAAATTGCTATTTTCAAATAAGTAACCTCCTTTGCAAAAGGGACGGAGCGGAAATTACCGCTCCGCTCTCTTTACGGTCAAACAGCTTTGTGCGTGAAAATCCTGTACAGTTCCTCCGCAATGCTATCTTCAAGCTCGCGCCGCTCACTGTCTGTTAATATGACGCTGTGCTTTATTTTGTGTATATGTGAATGAGAATCGGTAAATTCCGTATATCCCAGTTCCTTTGTGACAATATCCGTTTTTGGCATTGCCGTTCACCTCCGTATAAAAATATGCTTGATACAAGCTCATATATTCCGGCATTAAATATTACCGCATAATGCCGCTGTGTTATTTTCAATATCAATGCTGTTATCTGTAACGAATATAATATCCGTGAAATCGCAATTTAACTCATAATTGACCATATTGATAACAGCGTCACGGTTATACTCCACGAGAATACTTGTTAATGCCGCCGGCATAACCTTTTCCCGTGACTTATAGTTTCTGTCGCAATAAAAGCAGTCGGATACAATGCCGAGTTCACCCTTGTACCGGCAAAGCTTCAAATAAATACTTCTATGTATTCGGTTTTTCAGCCTTGTTGTGATTTCCTCCGGCATTCCGTTCACAACCGCTCCGCTTCCGACAAAAATCAGAAATTTATAGCCGTTTTGCATATCCTTTAATTTAACGGCAATAAATTCCTCAGCAGTTAATTCTGACAATGAATCTCTGATTTCAGTTCCGTAAAATTTTCTGTCAAGCTCTTGCTCGATAATATCATTTATGTTATCAAGCCGACACTTTCTTGTAATAAATTTTTTCGGAATATTATCCTAACCGTTTCCGCGGTCAAGATAAAAACACCGTATTATTTCACAGCGGTCTCCACGGCAGAGTAATTCAAAATAAAGAATTCTTCCGTGCCTGTTCTTGAAAACGGAGCGGAGACCGCCGCTCTTCGTTTTGTGTAATAATAATTTTTGCCTCTTCACGGCAATTCCTCCTTTTCATTGGTAAAATTAAATAATATCTTTAAAATATATTATTCGATTTATTCTGAAATTTTCCGGAATATCACATACAACCGGAAAATTTGCTTCCATAAAAATCCATTCTTCTGCCTCTGCATAACATATCAATCACACCCTTTAATAAAATTTATACGTGTAAAATTAATTTACATCATCCACCGCACCGCCGACACCGATATATATTTTTTGCCGGCAAAAGCAGTTGAAATATATGATGATACATCGGAAAAGGTTGTGTATATAACGATAACCGCTAAAACAAAAGATGAAATGATTTCAAAATACAATTTCACACGAAAGCAACAGGAAGCATTAAATACACTTTTGGAACAGGATGAAGTGTTAATATCGGCAACGCAATCTCTTGCAGTTTCCGATGCTACCGCACAAGATATTTTGAAGAATTTGCCCGACAGTTTATCGGCAGAACGAAAGAAAGTAATTAAGGCGGCTTGCTCTTTGGTCGGCAAAGTAAATTACTTTTGGGGCG
>CAYMBZ010000068.1:0-7572 GCA_964388835.1 uncultured Lachnospiraceae bacterium | reverse complement strand
ACCATATCCTGTCCACCTTCCATATCAGTGGAAATATTATAACCGCCGCCACCTGAAACACCAGTGAACGCAGAAAAGATATTATTGCAGAAGTCAGCCCATCATTTAAAGCTGTAAAGAACGATGAGCCGAAAATCGCAAATCCCGCAAAAAGGAATGTGAAAGAGTAAATCAAAAATTCTCTCAGTGTGAGTTGCATAAGCTCCGCATCGTACCCCACGAAGAAAAACGACAGTGGATATGCCTGAACCTCGGACAGCGCAAACATACTTACCGCAAAAACACCCGTAATCACCAGGCTTCTTTTTAACAGTCATTTAAGTTCAATCGTGTTTTTTTGCTCCGAAATGATAGCCTATTATCGGTGCAATACCTGTTGAATATCCCAAAATACACTAATAAAAATTATATTACCATACATCCGCCCACATATTTCATCAATTGCACGTTATACAGCATGCTCACAATCGATATCGAAATATTGCTCATAAACTCTGAAGAGCCGTTTGTACACGCTTTAATCAGCGCATTAACATCAAATTTTGCTTTTGTAAGCCTCAAAAGAACGCTATTCGGCGCACTGAAATATATCAGCGGAATTATCCCGCCACCCGCTTGACTTAAAACTGTTGCCAGCGTAGCACCCGCAAGTCCCCACTTGAATACTATGATAAAAACCGCATCAAGCACCATATTCGTAACTCCGGATAAAATCGTAACAAAAAGTCCCAAATGCGATTTCTCCGCCGTCACAAAAAATGTTTGAAACTCAAATTGAAGCATGTAAAAAGGAATTGCCGCAACAATTTTTCGCCGTAAAGCACGCAATCCTCCTGCATTTGTTCGTCCGCACCGAGAAGAATTGCAATCTTTAAATATATACATAAAACCCCGATTATTGGAACATTGTTTTGTTCAACAATCGGGGTAAATTCTTTTACTTTGATGTAACCGTTACAAGGCGAACCACTCCACCGTTTGAAAGCGCTCTGTCCGAATAGAGGGTTACCGACGTCAAATTCTTAATTCTTGCCAACTCCTCCACCGTAATTTCTCTCATCTGAGAAGTTTTTGTAACATCTATAATCTGTACCTTTGCATCCATCTGATAAATGTTATTATTAAGCATTATTCTGCTTCCCTCAACCGCTCCGACACTCGTCGCACTGTCCAGCTTGGTCAGTGCAATAAGCTTTGAAAGTCCGTTCCCCGAAACTTTAAAGCCCACTCCCGAGCCTACGTAGGTTGAAACCTTGCTTATGCCGTTCAGGTGATAGGTCTCTGTTGCACCGCCACTAAAAATTTTATATCCGCTCACATCCTCACCTGTTTTAACAATGGATGAAACAGCGCCGTATTCATACGTATTTTCAAAATCGGCAACATACAATATTGCTATATCACCAAAAGCATTTGCGGAAACAACATTTATAATCTGTGATTTTTCAAGCGAAGCGGAAGTGAGATTATCAAAATCCAATAATTCACATTCCGCTGTTGCTGCATCCTCATCCGAAATTCTTTGAATAATCGCCGCATCTTTTAAAACATATCTGTTTCCGACAGTACGCTTATCAAGATTTATCTTTCCCGTATAATCGGAAATTCCTGTACCGCTCTGGCGTGTAAGTGTTGCTTTTGAGCCTGAATAAGAAATTCTCATGAAATCTCCCGCATTATCCTTATACAGCTTATCGGTAACTATTTCATGCACCTCTCCGTCCGTCATAAACATACTTGCAACATATTCGGTATTTCCCTCGTTTGCACCCTTCTCCGCAGTGCGGGTGTATGAGCTGAGCACGACACCGTATGCAAAATAATCAAAGCTTGCGGAATTATCTGTTGCAAACACAACCTTATCGTTTTTACCCAAATGCAGTGTTACCTTATCGCCTATCGCATATGCGCCGGTTGAAGCATCCAGCCTGTTTGTTGCGGCAGAATATCCTATTTCATAAGTTTTTCCGCCAACTGTTACTTTCTCCACATATGCCTTAGAAGGCTCGGCGGAATAATAAACTCCGGTAACTTTTTTTGAATAAACATCCATTGTATTTGTCTTTTTATTGTAATATACAACATCATATGCCTTTATATCACCAAGCGTTGCCGCCTCTCCGTCGCGGTAAACAATCAAGTTCAATTTATTTATCTGCGTTCCCTCAAACTGTTCGTCATTTGTGCTGTAATCCCGCGAAGCCAAAACCGGGTCAACGTCATTGCTGTTACCTATAACCGCAATGTTCCATACACCGTAGTTGCTACCGTAGAAAGTAACATCGGTTCCATTTGTCATATAACCTTTCGCGGAAGCAAAGGTCATTTTATTGTTGTCGTAATAGGTAACAAAGCTGTCATCCGCCTTGTAACTGCCTTTTCGTCCGTCGGTGGTTGTGTATTCGATTGTGTTCTCGGTAAGCCTGCTTACAATTGCGGTTTCGTAAGCAATTCCCTCATCTCCGCCGTATGCCTTTACCGTTGCCAAATATCCGTTTTTATCCACCACGGCATGCTCGTAAACATCACCGTCCATTACCGCTATCTGCGTTTTTCCGATATAAGTCGATGCGTTGTTCAGCTTCATATTTCCCGCAAGAATACTTATGTTATTGCTCTTTGAGTCTGTATCAAGTATCAGCGCATCGTCCAAAACGGTATATCCGATTGTTTCAAGATAAGTGTCAACCGCCTGACCCGAAGGTTTCGTAAACATCGCTCTGTCGGTTAAAATAGCCGCCGTTGCCCTTGTTAGCGGTGCATCCGCGGGATAATTCATTCCCTCCGTTATTCCGAGAGAAGCCGCCGCGCCCAAATAATTATCCGGCCAGAAATAGCCAACCTCGCTTTCGGTATAGCCCAATGTGCGCAGAAGAATTGTCAGTGCCTCCGAAAAACTTATGGTTCTGTCCGGTCCGAAAGAACCGTCGGAATATCCCGAAAGAATTTCCTTTGATACCGCATAATTTATATACGGTGCCGCCCAGCTTCCGTTCGGCACATCATAAAATCCCGATGCCGAGGTCAATGCTCTTGTCTCGGTTTCCTTATCCATCATGCATGTAACGATTTTTGTAAATTCCGCCCTTGTTATTCTGTTATCCGGCTTAAAGGTGCCGTCATCATATCCACTGATGACCTCCAAATCCTTTAGTCTTACTGCCGACAAATAATAGTCGCTTGATACATCAATATCGATATATGCCGCGTTTGCCACCGGTATCATGCTTACCGAAAACGCCGCCACAAGCAGTAAATTCAAAATTTTTCTCATATAACATCCGTAGCCTTTCTGTCCGCTTTTTTATCATTTCTCTTATCGCGGACGGATAAGATTTAATCAATATTTACTCGGAGCGCAGTGCGTCGATAGGATGAAGCTTCGCCGCTTTTTTTGCCGGAGTAATTCCGAAGAATATTCCGATAAACAACGAGAAGAAAAAGCTTAAAAGCACCATACTCGGTTCAGTTGCAAACTGCAAATTCATCAATTTGCATACCACCTGCCCGACACCTACGCCGAATACAATTCCGACGACACCGCCCATTGCGCTGAGTATCATTGACTCAACCAAAAACTGTGTCAATATATCCGTCGTACGCGCACCTATCGCCTTTCGGATACCGATTTCGCGGGTACGTTCGGAAACCGACACCGTCATGATATTCATAATACCGATACCGCCGACAATCAGAGAAATTCCCGCAATGCCCGCAAGCATGGTTGTCATTGTACCGGTTATTTCATTAAGAGTATCCATCATTTCCGCAACACTGCCTACCGAAAATCCCGAATCGGTTCCCAATTTTTTGGTAATGTACGACTCCAGTTTTTCAACAGCCGTCTCAACGCTTTCCTCTGTTGTTGCGCTGAAATAAAATGTGGTTATGTTCTTATTCTTAAGGAATCTCATCGCAGTTGTATACGGAATTGTCACCGCATTATCCTGGGAAGTTTCAGTAGAATCGCCCTTTTCTTCATAAACACCCACCACCTTAAACTGTCTGCCGTTGAGCTTTATTGTTTCGCCCACGGGATTTTGCCCGCCGAAATATTCCTGCACGATATATGTTCCCACTACGCATACATACGACCTCTGGGTAATATCAAATTCCGAAATAAAACGTCCGTATTCCACCTTTGGGTCTTTAATGTCGGAATACGTTGAATCATACGCAGAAAGGGTTGTTGTGGTATTTTCGTTTCCCACCTTTAAAAGTGCCATTCCGTTTACAGCCGGCGACATGTATTCAACAAGTTCGGGGTTTTCATCAAGAAATTTCTGCATATCGCCAATGCTCACGGTTCTGGTTGAACCGCCCCATCCGCCTCTTGACATGGAAACAGTAATCAGTTTTGTTCCCATTTCCGCAAGCGAATCCGTTATAGATGAAGTTGCACCCTTTCCAATTCCGGTAAGCAGAATAACCGATGCAACACCTATAATAATTCCAAGCATGGTGAGAGCGGAACGACCTTTATTCCCCAAGATACTCTTCATCGACATCTTAAATGATTGTGAAAGCTTTGAAAAACTCATTCTGCATCACCTCCCGGATTATTTTGCGCCTTTAAATCCGCATCAAGGTCTGCGGTTTTTCCGTTTTCATTGTCCCCGATATCCGAGCCCTTTACATTTGTTGCATCCGCTCTGTCATTTTTATTGTCGATATCGCTTGTGATTTTTCCGTCGCGAATCGTAATAATCCTCTCCGCCTGTTTTGCGATATTCAGGTCATGAGTTATTATTACGATTGTATTGCCGTCCTCATGCAAATCATGAAGCATCTGCATAATCTCAATACCCGATTTTGAATCCAGAGCTCCGGTCGGCTCATCGGCAAGTATCAGCGACGGATTGGCGGAAAGCGCACGTGCTACCGACACTCTCTGTTGCTGACCTCCGGAAAGTTCTGTGGGCTTATGATGTATTTTATCCAAAAGCCCAACCTTATCCAGCGCCGCCTTAGCCATTCCCTCACGCTTTTGTGCCGCAATCCCGCGATAAATAAGCGGAAGCTCCACGTTCTCGAGCGCAGAAAGTTTGTTAAGCAAATTGTATTGCTGAAATATAAATCCTATTTTTTTATTTCGGAGATCCGCAAGCTGATTATCCGTCATCTTGCTTCCTTCAACGCCGTCAATCCAATAACGTCCGCTTGTTGGAACATCCAAGCATCCTATCATATTCATCAGCGTGGACTTTCCCGAACCGGACGGACCGATTATGGATACAAATTCATGCGGTTTAATGTGAATACTCACACCGTCTAAGGCACGAACCTCCGTATCCCCCATTTTGTATACTTTTGTTATATTTTCAAGTCTTATCATGAAGGCTCACCCGCTATCTCATACCGCCCGGGGCTCCGCCGCGATTGCCTCCGCCGCCGTTGCCGCTCATTCCTCCGGGCATTCCGCCTCCCATGCCTCCGGGCATTCCGCCCATCATCATGTTATAGCCACTGTTTGAAGATTCGGTTGTCCGGCTATATACCTCTTGACCTTCGGTAAGTCCCGAAATAATCTCGGTATAGTCCTCATTTGCAACACCGGTCTCTATTTCAACGGCAGTATAGCCATCCGGAGCCTGTATAGCGTGTGCTCTTCCGCCCGCTATATTTTTCTCGCCATTCTTTTCATCTTTATTCTTCACGTCTGCATCAGGTTTTTCATTCATTCCGTTTTCTTTGTCTTTTTCGCCTTTATTCCCTATATCTTCAGGGGCTTTCTTTTCTCCGCCCTTTACAAATACAAAACTTTTACCGCCTGCGGTTTTAATATCGGCTGTAGGTACCATAAGTACATCTGATGCCGACTCAACTATAATGCTCGCATCGATATTCATACTCGGGCGCAGATTTCCCGGCTCCGGTATTTCCACCTCGGCAGAATATGTCGTAACACCGTTTGATGCCGTTCCCTCAACCGATACGTTTGTTATAATTCCCACAAATTCTTCATTCGGCAGTGCATCACAGGTCACAGAAACTTCTTGACCCTCATCAACCTTTTCAACGTCCAGCTCATCTATCGCAAGCTCAAATTTAAGTTTGGATATATCCGCAATTACCATCATGGTCGTTGTGGAATTGGTCTTATCTATAGTATCTCCCGCCTTAGAGTTTTTAGTTATTACCGTTCCGCTTATCGGTGAGGTTATTGTATAGTCTTCCATATCCTTTTCGGTCTGTTGCATGGACAGTTTAGCGCTCTTGTATGAAAGAGTGCTGTCTGCAATCTTATCCGATACCGTATCACTTGAAAGTCTTGCCACAACAGTTCCCTTTGTTACATAATCACCGTTCGAATAATATACGCCGGATACCGTTCCCTCGGTTTCGGTAACAATTGTACCTGAGGTTACATTGCTCACCGTTCCGCTTCCCGGGCTCACGTTTGACCCGATTTTTCCGCCTATTACCATGCCGTCATAAAAGGCACCGGGGTTTATAAATTCAATTGTTACGTTATAAAGTGCCGTTCCGTCATTTCCTGCGTAGGAGGAGCTTGACTTGTGAGTAACCGTACCGTAAACCGAGCTCATGTGCTTTGAACTTGTTATTTCCGCGCTGTCACCCACATTTATCGAACCGATTTGTGCCTGTGTAAAGGGAAGAACCACTTCAAGCTTTGTGGTCTCGTTTACGGAAGCTATCTGAGTTCCCGTCTTTACCTCTTCTCCCACTTTTACGTTAAGTCCCGAAATAACGCCGTCATTCTTAGCTTTAAGAACAAGCTTGTCACTTTCTTCAAGTGCATCACGATAGTTATTTTCGCTCTGTTGCATGGATATGCGCTGTCTTTCCACGGTAAGGTCGGAGTTTGAGGTGTCAAATTTATAAAGAATATCATCCTTTGATACCACATCCCCCACTTCATAAGGGCAATATGTAATGTCCCCGCTGACCTTTGGTATAATTTCGTATCTCTCGTAAGGCTCAACCGAAGCACTTCCTGTTATTGTAACATCTATATCTCCGCGTGTTACAACATCATCCTGCCTCACAACCGCGGCAGGTGTACTCTTCTTTTTCGCCGCGGTTATCCCCACTGCGGCTATTACACCTACACAGCATACCGCAATAATAACCTTTTTCTTTGTAGGTTTTGCGATTTTTTTGATTTTTTCACTATTGAAAAACGACTTTCCTCTTTTCAAAAGAAATCTCCTCCTTGTCTCATTTTACCGGTATATTTTAACATTAAATTATTAGTTGCGTGTGTATAAATTATAAATAATTTGTAAATAAATCACCGATGATTTTAAAGAAACTGCGCCCGCTTGGGGCGAAACATCGTATGCAAAATCCATTACTTCATCTGTGCATTGGGTCGAACACTGAGCGGTAGGGAACGCATTCCTAAAGAACACGCCGCACACTGTTACTGCACAAACGCTGACACAAGCGATACTGACAGTGATTTTGACCGAATGGAAGCCAAAAGCTATCGCCCGCGTTAATTTTGCAACCGGTGTCCCGCCCCAAACGGGCGCAGACATTATTGTTTATCCTATATGTAATTGAAAGTTTCAAATTATTCCAAACGAACAATTAAAACAATTATAC
>CAYMBZ010000067.1:0-7579 GCA_964388835.1 uncultured Lachnospiraceae bacterium | reverse complement strand
TTCGTTATGGAGAAATCTTCTGAAATGTGTAACACATCATTGACAAACCTACAATAAAACAATGAAATATATTCCTCATTTGTTGCAATATTTTCCCGAATATAGTATAATTACATCCACAGGAGGGGATAAAATGATTATTAACTACAACACCGAACAGCTCTCTCGTATTATCGAAGATATTTTTTCGCTGACCGGAATTTCAATTTCCGTCTGTGATAGCGATTACAACGTCATTGTCTCCGGCTTTGGCAAGCAAGAATACTGCGCACTTCTGCAAACTATTCCGATTGAGAATAAAAATTGTATTATGTGTGACCGCAAAAATTTGGAGCGTTGCCGCCTTTCAAAAAAGCCGGAATCATACCTTTGCAGAACAGGGTTATACGAATTTGTAATGCCGATTATAAAATACAACACCATTGTCGGTTTTGTTATGATGGGACAAGTTCGTTCCGACTTATCCCCCTCTTCTGCGCGATATATCCCCTCGGCAGACGATGAAACTCAAAAAAAACTTCGTTGTTTTTTCACTCAAACACCGTTCTTTTCCGAAAAAAAATTGGAAGCGCTCTATGACCTCCTACCGCGGATTCTGTTTGACAGCGCAATCGATATAGTGCACGATTCCTTTATTGATACCGCGGTGAAATTTATTGATACGCATCTTTCCGAACAGCTGACCGTGAAACGACTCTGCGATGAGCTTTTTTGCACAAAAAACCACCTGTACTCCGCGTTTGACAAACACTTGGGCACCACCGTAACCGAATATATAAACCTCTGCCGCATAGGTCGCGCAAAGGACCTCCTTTCCGCCTCCGATATGTCGGTTTTTGACATCGCCGAAGCTGTCGGCATGCATAACCATACATATTTTTGCAAGCTGTTTAAAAAGCTCAGCGGCATAACTCCTACCGAATTCAGAAAAGGTTGATATGATTTTTCATCTTTACTAATGCGCTTTTTTGTGGTATACTGTTATCGGGTGATTTTATGAGAAATATTTTAATAACCGGCGGCTCGCGCGGGATAGGGGCGGCATGTGCCGAAGCCTTTGCCGCAAAGGGCGACATGGTGTACATTATATATGAAAAAAATGACTCCGCGGCAGAAAAAACAGCGGCAAAAATCGGTGCCGTTGCCATACGCGCGGATATATCAAATGAAGCGCAGGTAAAAAGCGCGGCGGATACAATTCATTCGCTCTGCGGCGGCATTGACGTTTTGGTGAATAATGCCGCAATATCACAGATAAAGCTTTTCAGCGACATTACGGCAGAGGATTGGGACAGAATGTTCGGTGTAAATGTACGCGGTACATTTTTGGTTACAAAAGCATTTCTCCCGAATATGATAAGAAAAAAAATCGGGAAGATAATCAATATTTCATCAATCTGGGGTGAAACCGGCGGCTCGTGCGAAGTTCATTATTCCGCATCAAAGGCGGCTATAATAGGCTTTACCAAAGCCCTTGCAAAGGAGCTCTCCTTATCCGGCATATGCGTAAATTGCGTAGCTCCCGGGGTGATAGACACCGAAATGAACGGTCACATTTCCCGTGAGGACATGTGCGCCCTCTGCGAGGAAATTCCGCTATCGCGTATCGGCTCAACAAAAGAAGTTGCCGATACGGTGCTGTTTCTTGCATCAAGCGCCGCGGATTATATCACCGGGCAGGTGCTTTCCGTCAACGGCGGTATGTATATATAAAATATTTTTAAAAAATGCTTGACAAGACCGCAAAAGCATAGTATAATAATATAGTAAATGAAGTAGAATATATCTGTTCTCACCGTACGGCGTAGGTTTTACGGTAAATATGCTTTCGGCGATTTGTTGCCGTGCATTTTTGGCGGATATATATTTATCCGTTTTTTTGTTGCAAAGTACAGAAAAACGAAAAAAATTGGGAGGGATTCACATAGCTAACAAGGAATTGCAAGCAAACGAGGAAATTCGCGAAAAAGAAGTGCGCGTTGTCAATCAAGATGGAGAACAGCTCGGCGTTATGTCATCACAGGATGCCCTTGCGCTGGCACAATCAAAAGGTCTCGACTTGGTTAATATCGCACCTACGGCAAAACCGCCGGTATGCAAGATAATGAATTTCGGTAAATACCGTTTTGAGCTTCAAAAGCGCGAAAAGGAAAACAGAAAGAACCAAAAGGTTATCAATATCAAAGAGGTTCAGCTGTCGCCGTCTATCGACACAAACGATTTTAACACAAAATGCAGAAATGCAAGCAAGTTTTTGTCAAAAGGCGATAAGGTTAAGGTAACAGTTCGTTTTCGCGGTCGTGAGGTAAGCCATTCCGAGATAGGTGAAGTCCTTTTGGCAAGGTTTGCCGACAATGTGAGCGAAGTCGGTTCCGTCGAGAGACCGGCAAAGCTTGAGGGCAGAAATATGACAATGTTTTTAGCCCCTATTTCACAATAAATAAAAATTTGGAAGGAGATTATCACTATGCCTAAAATTAAGACACATAGAGGTGCTGCCAAGAGATTTAATCTTACTAAAAAAGGTAAGGTAAAGATGAACAGAGCTTTCAGAAGACACATTCTGAACAAGAAAACAACAAAGAGAAAGAGACACTTGAGAAAGCAAGCTTATTGCTCAAAGGCAAATGCTGCAGTAATCAAGAAGTTGATTCCTTACAAGTAAGATTGAAAGAGAGGTAGTATAAAATGGCTAGAGTAAAAGGTGCTTTAAATACAAGAAAACATCATAAAAAGGTTTTGAAGCTTGCTAAGGGCTTCAGAGGCGGCGAGTCTAAGCTTTACAGAGTTGCCAATCAGGCGGTTATGCGTTCAATGCAGAATGCTTATATCGGCAGAAAGCGCAGAAAGAGAGATTTCAGACGTCTTTGGATTTCAAGAATTTCCGCTGCCGCTAAGATGAACGGTATGAACTATTCAACATTCATGAACGGCCTTAAGAAATCGGGTATTGAGATGAACAGAAAGATGCTTTCCGAAATCGCAATCGCTGATCCTAAAGCTTTCGCTCAGTTGGTTGAAACCGCAAAGAGCGCTCTTAACTAAAAATTCGGACATATCCTCACGGGGTATGTCCTTTTTATGTTCCATTTGTTAATTTCTTGAAAAACGCATTTTCCTATTCCCAAAACCCCGTTTCCATAGTATAATAACTATAGAATGGAAGTGGTTTAGTGAAAATCATAAAGCTCGAATCAAAGAAAATAGAAGTTCTCGTATCCGAAGAGGAACTTATTGGCATGGATATAACTCCGTCGGCGCTTCTGCCTCCCTCTCCGCAATTAAGCCGATTTTTGGGGCATGTTTTGGATAAAATAGAGTCGGAAACAGGCTTCGGCGCTTTCGAAGAGCAGGTGGTGATAGAAGCTGAGGTCAAAAACAGCGGAATAGTTTTGACCCTCAGCGGCTTAAGCAAGAAATCTCCTTACAAGATTTCCAAAAAAATATACTCCGTATTGTTTGAATTTCCCGAATTCGACGACCTTTCCGCCCTACTTCAAAACATCCCTACGGCTCATCTTTTTGGCATGCGGCTGTATGCATATTCCGACAGATTTTTCCTTGCTGTTCCGAGACGGAATATTCCCGTAATCATATACGAATATTCCCTAAAAAAGCGCAAGTCCTCCATATCCGAAAGCATTATCGCCGAACACGGCAAAAAGCTCGCCGACGGCTACGGTCTTGCGTGCATGGCGGCGGAATTAAAAAAGATAAATTAACTATTGCAAAATACATTAATATATGGTAGAATAATACTATTACATGAAAAAGGAGTAAATTACCATGTTAGATTTATTGACAACAATTGCTTATGCAGAACCTGAAGCTGCAGCAGATACCGCAGCAATGCCGGCAGGAAGCGGAGTTTTCTCGCTTGTATGGATTGTAGTTATGGTTGCGATTTTCTATTTCATGCTCATAAGACCTCAGAAAAAGCAGGAAAAGAAAACAAAAGCAATGCTTGCGGCTCTTCAAATCGGAGACAAAATCGTCACCGTAGGAGGAATTTGCGGTAAAATTACAAAAATCAAAGATGATGTTGTTTACATCGAAACAGGATTCGTCGGCAACCCGAATGAACGTTCCACTCTCAAAATTGAGCGTGCCGCTATCAAAACCGTTCAGACTATTCACGATGATAATGCATAACGAATCAATCTCCCGAATATACATTTACTAAATTTGTGTATTCGGGAGGTTTTTTATTTGGAACTAAAAGCTTTTGATATTAAAAGAATTGTTAAAGGCATTTTATTCGCCTTTATTTTCAGCATTGTAGCAATAGGTATTCTCACTGCCGCGGTATTTTTCTCCGACATTTCGGACAGGACAATCAAAACCGTAATTTTTATAATTTCCGCTCTTTCCGCTTTTCTCGGCGCACTGCTTGCGGCAAGAAACGTTCCTGCTCGCGGGCTTCTGCACGGTCTTGTTGTCGGGATAGGGTATTTCGCTATTATTACCATTTTGTCTCTTGCAATAAGCAGCTCGACTGCATTAAATTCCCGTAACATTTTGCGCTTTGCCGCGGTTCTTGCCGCTGGGATGTTAGGCGGCACATTGGGCATAAATTCAAAGGGGATGTAAAAAAATTCCGGACCTCAAAACAGATAAATTTGTACCTCATTTAAGGCAAAAAAAATATTTAATCCGCCCATATAAAAACGCGCCTTTTGCTACGAATAAATCTCACCCTCGCGGTATGCCCATTTGCGACTTTTCGTACTTTTGGTCGCTCAAAAGTATGAATATATGCAATAAATTTCCACCCGCATACGTGTTATATTTCACTTTCGGGTATAACCTACACTCCTCCGCCCACCATGCATATTTTACTTCCCCCCCATAAACAACTATTTCTTTTTAACATTTGTAACTTCTTGCGCTACTGAATTTTTTTCAACTCTCTCAAAATATTCCGCTTTCTACCCCTTTTTGTACTTTTGATTGAACAAAAGTACAAATATATACAAAAAGAGGATGTAACAACCGTACATCCTCTTTTTCCCGATAATCACGGGCTTTTTACATTTTTCGGAATTCTATTCCTCTTCAACCTCATATCCGTCAACAGTAACGGTAACATCCTTATATGCCTGCATACCCGTACCTGCCGGTATAAGCTTACCGATAATAACATTTTCCTTAAGTCCTACCAACGGGTCAACTTTACCCTTGATAGCGGCTTCTGTCAACACCTTGGTTGTTTCCTGGAATGATGCCGCAGATAGGAACGAATCGGTCGCAAGAGAAGCCTTGGTAATACCCAGAAGCACCGGTGAACACTCCACAAGTCTTTCACTTCCCCGGGCTTTCAGCGCCTCATTTGCTTCTTCCACCTCAAATCTGTCCACCATAGAACCGATAAGAAGATTTGAATCTCCCGCATCCTCAATCTTAACTTTTCTGAGCATCTGCTTTGTGATGATTTCAACGTGCTTATCGTTAATGTCAACACCCTGCATGCGGTAAGTTCTCTGAACCTCACGCGTGATATATACCTGAACTGCCTGCGGTCCGTTGATTCTCAGAATATCGTTCGGATAGGCGGAACCGACAGTCAACTCGGTACCCTTTTCAATCACATCGCCGTCCGCAACCCTGATTGTTGAGCCGTAAGGTATAACATATGTCTTTGCATCACCGATTTCATCATTTGTTACGGTAACCTCGCGGCGTCTCTTTGTCTCCGCAATGCTGACACGTCCGCCGATTTCGGAAAGAATCGCAAGACCTTTAGGTTTTCTTGCCTCAAACAATTCCTCAACACGCGGCAAACCCTGTGTAACGTCTGCGCCGCCCGCAACACCGCCGGCGTGGAAGGTTCTCATGGTAAGCTGTGTACCCGGCTCACCGATTGACTGAGCCGCAATAATACCTACCGCTTCACCTACGTTTACAAGTTTTCCTGTTGCAAGGTTTGTACCGTAACACTTAGCACAAACACCATGCTTTGTTTTACATGTAAGAGCACTTCTAATCTTAACAGCGTCAATGCCTGCGGCGATAATCGCATCAGCTTCTTCTTCTGTTATAAGAGTACCCTCTTTTGCCAAAACCTCACCGGTTTCCGGATGAAGTACATTCTCTAATGATGTACGTCCCACAATACGGTCCTTAAGCGGCTCGATAACCTCGTTGCCGTCCTTAATCGCGCGTACAATTTCGCCCTCATCGGTTCCGCAATCTTTTTCACGTACAATAACGTCCTGAGATACATCAACCAAACGTCTTGTCAAATATCCCGAATCGGCAGTTCTCAGCGCCGTATCGGTAAGACCCTTACGCGCACCGTGTGATGAAACGAAATACTCAAGCACGTTAAGACCCTCTCGGAAGTTCGCACGAATCGGAATTTCGACCGCTCTTCCCTTTGTATCCGCCATAAGACCACGCATACCCGCAAGCTGTCTGATCTGGTTCACGCTACCACGGGCTCCCGAGTCCGCCATCATGAATATAGGATTGAATTTATCCATATGATCCATCATCGCCTTGGTTACCTTTTCTGTTGTGGCACTCCAAACTTTGATAACTTCGTTGTATCTCTCCTCATTGGTCAAAAGACCTCTGCGGTACTTTTTGCTTATTGCATCTATCTGTTTTTCAGCATCCGCCAAAAGTTCCTGTTTCTTCTCCGGAACTTCGATATCGCTTACCGATACCGTAAGTGCACCCAATGTGGAATACTTATATCCGGTTGCCTTGATAAGGTCAAGAACCTCTGCAGTTTTTGTTGTATCATGGATACGGATACACTTATCAATAATCTTGCCAAGCTGTTTCTTTCCTACAACCTCATCAATTTCAAGGTCGAACATTGTATCACAGCCGTCGGTTCTGTCAACATATCCCAAATCCTGCGGAATATTTGCGTTAAATATCAATTTTCCGACAGTTGCATCGATAATTCTTGAGTACGGTACGCCATGGATTGTTTTCTCCTTGCGTACCCTTATAGGTGTATGAAGTCCCACTGCCTTATTATAGTAAGCAAGCATTGCCTCATCTTCGGATGCATAATAATGTGGATGCCATTCTTCGGAAGTATCCCTTCCCGGATAATCCTTTCCGCCGATTTCATCATGCTTAACTATCGTCAGATAGTACGAACCCAAAATCATATCCTGCGTAGGAACAGTTACCGGATGTCCGTCCTGTGGCTTTAACAGGTTATTTGCGGACAACATCAAAAATCTTGCCTCTGCCTGAGCCTCCGGTGACAGCGGAACGTGTATAGCCATCTGGTCGCCGTCGAAATCGGCGTTGTATGCCGTACAAACAAGCGGGTGAAGCTTCAATGCATGACCGTCCACCAGCTTAGGCTCAAATGCCTGAATACCCAATCTGTGAAGCGTAGGCGCACGGTTCAAAAGAACAGGGTGCTCCTTAATTACATCCTCAAGCACATCCCAGATTTCCGGTTTAACGTGCTCAACCATACGCTTTGCACTCTTTATGTTATGCGCAAGATTGCGTGCCACAAGCTCTTTCATAACAAAAGGCTTAAACAACTCAATTGCCATTTCCTTAGGCACACCGCACTGATAAATCTTCATCTCCGGTCCTACAACGA
>CAYMBZ010000066.1:0-7580 GCA_964388835.1 uncultured Lachnospiraceae bacterium | reverse complement strand
TTTTTTCTTCCTCCGGTATAACCGGAGGTTTATTTCCACGTCTAAAGACACCAATATAAAATGGGATGTAAAGCGTTTTTTACATCCCATTTAACTTAATTGATATATTCCGCGCAAACGCGGTAAATCGGCATACCGAGCTCTGAAAATTTCATTTCGTATTCGGTCATAACATTGTCCTCAATTCCCGAATTATGTAGGTCAAAAGTAATCTCAGACATTTTGAAATTTTCCGCCGCAAAGGAATTCAAAGAAAATTCAAACAACTTTTGGTTGTCGGTCTTAAAACAAACTTTATCCCCCGGGAGAAGAATCTGCTTATATACGTCCAAAAAGTTTTTATGCGTTAATCGGCGCTTTGCCTGCTTGTTTTTCTTCCATGGGTCGGAAAAATTCAAGTATATTCTGCGCGCCTCACCTTTTTTAAAATACTCCGGAAGATGCGCGGCATCCGCAATGATAAAACGAAGATTTTTAAGTCCCATCGGCTTTGCTCTCTCCATTGCCAGCACCATAACATCCCTTACAACCTCGACCGCAACAAAATTAACATCGGGATATTTCTCCGCCATTTTGCAGATAAAGCTTCCCTTGCCGCATCCTATTTCAATATGCACGGGATTATTGTTTCCGAATTCTTCATACCACATCCCCCGATTTTTTTCCGGTTTGCGGAGCCACAGCTCACCACTGTTTTCCAATCTTGTTTCACAATTTTTCTTTTTGCGCATCCGCATAGATATATTCCTCCGATAAGTTTTTTTGTATTTTACACTTGCGAATTACTGCTTTAAAATAAAACGGCGAACTTTTGCCCGCCGTAATTTTTATCAAAGTGTTCCGAACAGCCTGTCTCCGGCATCACCCAATCCCGGAACGATATAACCGTTTTCATTCAGCTTTTCATCAACGGCACCGCAGTAAATATCCACATCCGGATGTGCTTTTCTCAAAGCTTCAATTCCTGCAGGAGCCGCTATTATACATACAAATTTGATACATACCGCACCGCGTTTTTTAATCATTGTAATTGCATCGCTTGCACTTCCTCCCGTTGCAAGCATCGGGTCAAGAACAAGAACCTGGCGTTCGGCAATATCTGTAGGCATCTTGCAATAGTATTCAACCGGCTCCAAAGTCTCCTCATTTCTGTAAAGACCGATATGTCCGATTTTTGCCGCCGGAATTAAGTCCATAAGGGCATCAACCATACCGAGACCCGCTCTTAAAATAGGTACAAGGGCAACCTTTCTTTTTGTTCTCTTTCCTACCATCTTTGTTATAGGAGTTTCAATCTCAACATCTTCAAGCTCCAAATCCTTTGTTGCCTCATATCCCAAAAGCAGACCGATTTCATGCGCACATTCTCTGAAATCCTTAACAGGGGTATTTTTGTCACGCATTATTGTCAGCTTATGCTGAATAAGAGGATGATTCATAACAAATACTTTTTCGTCCATTTTATATAACCCTTTCTTTAACTAAAATTCACTAAATACGATTATATACCAAAAATCGCGGTTTGTCTACCGATTTTTGTAATATTTGCAGAAATTTTAATTTTTTTAAATTAAAAGCAATTCTCAAACTCTTCAAGAATTTTTGAATCAAACTTTAAAAGTTTTTTCGCCTTTTTTGCATCACACCAACAAAATTCGGAAACCTCCTCCTGTTGAAGTTTTACCTCAAAATTATTACGCACCGCCGCCAAAAAATACACAGCATCTTTATTCACTCCCGGCTTTGGCGAATAGTTTGATACCACCTTTTTATCGCCGATGAAAACAACCGAAAGTCCCGTCTCTTCAAAAATTTCACGTGCCGCCGTTTCGTATTCGTTCTCGCCTGCCTCGGTATGTCCTTTCGGGAATCCCCAATGCCCATCGGCCTTCCCCTTTTTGTTAAGTATAAGAAAATATTCGCGCGTGTGCCCTTTCATTCTGAAAATAACCGCACCGCATGATTTTTCATAAGCCATTCAATTATTCCCTGCTTTCCGAATTTGCTTCTTTTTGTGCCGCCTGTATGTATGAAATATCCGAAAGCTTGAAGTTTTTCAGACAAGTTTCGGCAAACGTCACATGTTCTCCGTTTTTAATTCCCGGGTCATTAAAATAAATCTCCTCGTCATCATATCCGACGGCAAGCATGGAATGAGGATATCCCTCATAGCGCACAATCACGCCCGACGGGAAATTATCCAACGCTTCGCATATTGCATTTCTCGCATCATCGTCATTTTCGACCTTTACAGCCGTTTCACCTTTATTTTTTGTGTTAAAGCCGGCATAATACGGCGATTCCTCGGAAAATGCCGGAACCAGCTTCAATCCAAAGGATGCGGCAAGCGTCTCATGTCCCGCCATAAAGTTGCCGTTATAGCCCTTATCTATGTTGAAACCCGCAACGTTAACAGGTGTTACAAGTTCGCCCGAAGTATTTGAAAACAGCATAGCATATGAGCACACCCAGCAATATCCTCTGCCGTTATTTTCCAATTCCAGCTCGGGCTGAGATTGATAAAAATGCACCGACTCATACTTTCCGCTCCCTGTGGAAATCACTTTTTCTTTCTCTTCCGCACTACGTGAATCGAGTGCCGAATCTTCATCTTTTTCAGCTTTTATTATTGTAACCGTTTTGGTTTTTCCGTCATAGCTGATTTTGTTCCCAAACGGCTCAACCAAATTTCTGACCGGAACAAAGGTATAATCGTTATGTATAACCATTGGCACATCCATGATTTCTTCTTTTTCATTAACGGAAATCTTCTCAGAATCCTGCGTAAAAACCACCGTCGTTTCACTATCCGACAGAATCACACTTCCATCAGCTTCCGAAAAACCAATCGTAAGTCCCATCGCTGTTGCAATCGGACGAAGCTGAACCAAAGTTTTATCATTCACGATTATCGGCTTTTCCGTAAAAGCAAGTGCCTCGCCGTTATATTTCACGACAATATCCGTTGCAGCACCGGCTGAAGCCGTATGCAGTAATTCCGCGGTCAATACCGCGCATGCAATTATCTTTTTCATAAAATAACGCCTTTCTGTATTTTTTAAGCAATCCGCATTCATTTTATCACAAAATCCCCCCGATTTCTACACTTTTCATGTTACAATTTTGTAACAAATGTGATTTTTTTTTTAAATATCGTAAAAAGTTCAAAAAACACCTTGTAATGTTCGGAATTAGATGGTATAATATATTCAATATATAATTTAAGTTAGGAGGTTACTGCAGATGAATACAGCATTTTTGATTTTGCATATCATCGTAACTGTTGCTTTGATAGCTGTTGTGTTGTTACAAGAAGGCAAAGATCCGGGCATGAAAGGTATCGCTGGTTCGACACCCGACGGCGGAGATTCATTCTTCAGCCGCAATTCCGGAAGAACAAAAGCTTCAATGCTTTCAAAATCAACAACAGCGTTGGCAATATTGTTTTTGATTACTACTGTTGTTCTTTGCATTTTGAACGCGTAAACCGAAAACATTAAATTGGGATGTAAATTTATTTACATCCCAATTATTTTGAAGAATCTAACAAATATACTTAAGGAGGCACTCTTTTTATGGAAACACTTCAATCAAATTTAAAAGCACAACTTGAAAGCACCTATAAGTACAGAATCGAAATGCATGCTCACACTTCTCCCGTAAGCCCATGCAGTCAGGCAACCCCGGAGGAAGTTATACGCATTTATTCCGAGCTTGGATATGACGCGGTATGCATAACAAATCATTTCGTAAAAGAGCTTTTTGATAACGCAAATATTTATCAAAATCTTACAGCTTGTGAGCAGATAGACCGATACTTGCAGGATTTTGAAGATGCAAAAAAAGCCGGTGAAAAATACGGTGTAACTGTTATTTTGGGTGCTGAGCTGAGATTTATCGAAAACTTAAACGACTATCTGCTCTACGGCTCAGACCGAGATGTGCTTCTTAAAATATATCCATTTTTAAGCGATACCGCAGAACATTTCCGCCGCAATGTGACACTTTCGGACAGCCTTTTCATCCAAGCTCATCCCTTTAGGGATATGTGCACGCTTTTAGACCCTTCTCTTCTGGACGGTATGGAAACGTTTAATTCGCACATTTTTCATAATTCAAAGGTTCCGATTGCGGTAAAGAGTGCTAAAGATAACAACATCGGCATTACCGTCTGCGGAAGTGATTTCCACCACCCGGGCACGGGAAACGAGGGCGTATCGGCACTCAGAACAAGGATACTGCCCAAAAATTCCTTTGACCTTGTAAAAATACTTAAATCCAGGGACTATGTCATGGAAATAGGCGAAAATGCAATTGTTCTTCCATAAATAATCACATTAGACAAATAAAGCAAATTTCAAATATTTTTTTTGCGGAGCACCGGCATATTCCGGACTTGTAATCCTGTTTATGTCTTTACTCCGCATTTTTTACGATTTCCTTAAAAGATATATTTTTTTCAAAACCTTATAAAAACCGCACACCTTTCCGCTATTTCGAATACCTCAGATGAATTATTGGACAAAAAAATTACATCGCCTAAAATATGAGAATAACCCGCTTCTCAATATTTCGACGATGCAAAATAGTTTTATATCGCATTTATTCTGTGCTTACCTAAGCACTTTAATCTTAACCGCCGCAAACTCATAAGGGTATATACAGGATTCAATAACAAGTCCATCATCGCATACCCTACCATTGCAATTTATAAACTCAATTTCTTCATACTTAACATTTGTCTTGAGTTTTGCATTTTTAACCTTATCCGGCGATAGATTCCAAAGTCCGATACTAATCTCGTTCTCATTCCTCTTCACCATAGGATAGAGCATGGTATAATTCCCGTCCGGATATGCTTCCAAAGCTTTTGCGCCTATTCGCTCCAGGCTATCCAAAATGACCTTACGTCTTAAATAGCAACGGAAATATCCCATTTTATCCTTTGTATTTTTTGCACAAAACGGCAATACCAAAAATCCCTGTCCCTTTTGGTTTATGTAATCAAACACAAAGTCTCTTTTTTCGTTTCCGTTATCTATCTCGGTAAGTATCCGCGTGCCTTCTTTGGGGGTTATATAGGAAATATCGTCATACTCCAAACGAACAGTTTCGTCATAATTTTTATAATACTCATATAAGCAATAATGAAATCCGTCCTGTCTTTCAGAACTGTCGTCAATTTTTTCTATTCCTACATCAATTCCCCTCTCGGTAAGTATCTGTGCGGCTTCCGCATCAACGATAACTCCGCCGTACAAATCGCTTTCCGGTATATGTCTTGCACTCTCACCAAACACAACCTTTGCGGCGGCATCTTCCTCATACGTTATGGGCAAACAACTTGTTGTAAGTAAATGCGCCGAGGACATATAATCGAACACAAGTCCGTCAGTATTATCCGGCGTAATATATTTATCCCTGTCAAGGTTCGCATTTTGTATTATTCCCAGCGGAACATACGGCTTTATGCCTATGCACTTTTTATCCGAGAACAAACTTTCTATAATCTTATAGTTTTCTTTATTATCCTCGGCAAAATCGACAAAACCCGTTTCGTAATTCGGAGATGACACGTAATCAAACATGTATTTCAAAATACCGTCAAAGCTTCCGTCGGCACGCAGTATCATATCAAAACACTCCAAAAAAGCTGCATTGCACGCAAATCTCGGTCTCGGATATGTATCACCCTCTGATAATATCTCAGCACGCTCTCCCCTACACCAATTCGCTTGTATGCGTTCTTTTTCTATAACGTCCGCCAAATATCTTTCCCCATAACCTCTGTGACCTAAGAAGTCCAGTGTAGTATGGTATGGCGCACCGAAAAATCTTATAAGCGGTTTCGTGTCCCCTGCCAAAATGTCACCGATTTCAATTGCATTTGCGCCGTCGTCATCCCAGCGACCCTGAATTGCGCAAGCTCCTATGCGAATATTCGGATTTATTTCATCTGCGGCATTACGCAATTTACGCGCAAAGCTTCTCATTCCGTCCCCTTGAACTTTAAGCCATGCATCCCTGTATTTATTCTTGCCGCCACTTAACAAAAGTTTTTCAAGGTCAGCCGTATCAACCTTTTCTCCCAACTCATCCTCAAATGCTTTCATGTGCTTATCACAGCAACAGCCGAATCCCGGACCCATTCGAAAATCGTCATCAAGCAGTATAGTTTCCGCACCGCATTTTGCAACGTTTTTTATCCATGTGCAAAAATCATCCGCAAAGCTGTTATCCATAGGGCAAAACGCCGCAATATCACCCCTGACCATACTCTTGATGTTCGTGTACGGGTTAAATTTACCCGGTTTTGAATATCTGTCATGTCCAAAGGTTTCACCCAACCAGACCAATGTTTCAAATCCGTTATTCTCGAAATATTCAAGCATCTCTTTCAGGATCATCAACGTTTCATCCGAGCTAAACTTACTTTCCAAATCCCTGTGCAGTGTCAGTGCGGCTCTGTGTGCTCCGCTCCTTTTAAGCTCCGCCAAAGTCTCTTCTCTATACTTATACGCTGTTTTAGAGTTTATCGGAACAGTTACCTTATACATCTTAACAATCTCCTATTTAAACATTTCCCTTAATATACTTTTTTGTATGTCAGCCATACTTATGGAATTATCGGTTGCAGATGCACTTATAACAATATAATTTCTTTCATATACTTCCATTTTCCCATCTCCCCCGTATAACCAAATATTAAATATTCCTAAGCACACACATATACTACTACATTTCACAAATATTGTCAACATTTTTTAAATATCTATCTTTTTTCTATATATGCTGTACGCTTTTCTTTTTTCACGATTTCTTTGGTAAAACGCCCTACCGTAACCTTTTAATTTTTTCCGGATTATCAATCGCTCATTACCTTCTTGGGGCATATCTTTTTGCCTCATATTCTTCCTCTGTGCAATTTATTTTCTTCATTTTTTCTTTTCCTCATCTGTTTCCCGTTCCTTTAACAGCTGTAACAAATCAACAGTTTCCGGGTCGGATTTTTCAAACATTTCGTGATACATGGTATATATGTTAGTAGGCTTTTGTCTTTTGGATACTTTGTCATATTCCTCATACAATTCAAGCTTTGACGGAACATTTGCACGTTTCATGATTTTAATATATGCTTTTACCTGCTCTTGATTTTCAAGTCTTGCATTTACACAAAAATCCATTCTGCGCAGATTACACTTCTTCAATTTCGGTAAATATTCCGATTTACTTTTTATAAGCATATTGACCTTATCCTCCAGCAAGCTATAGTCCGATGTATCAAACAATCCCACAAAATTATCATTTTCCATAACTCTGCGTGCGGATATTCTGTATGTAACAAAATATGAAAAATATGTCTTTTTTCTGATGATGTAAAATTTTATAATTACTCCTTTGTCTGACAGACCGAAATATGTCATCCCGTTCTTTTCCGCTACCCATTTTGATTTATCGTTTTGCTTCAATTCACTTTGAATTGAATAAAATTTTTCGTTACTTAATTGCGCACTTACTTCAAAAGTTGCTTTGTTGATATAGTCTGGCTTGGGCTTGTTGCTTGCAGTATGAATATAAAT
>CAYMBZ010000065.1:0-7721 GCA_964388835.1 uncultured Lachnospiraceae bacterium | reverse complement strand
TTTTTTTCTTCCTCCGGTATAACCGGAGGTTTATTTCCACGTCTAAAGACACCAAAAAACTGACACCTCTCGAAAAGCGATGTCAGTTCGTTGCCTAATTTTTAATATTTTCTACCGTAAAGGTGTTTTTTTGTGCTGTCCGTACAATTTGGGGCAGTTCAGATTTTTTCAAAGGTCGGGTTCTTTTTTTGTGTTTAAATGCGAAAAGTCCGCATAGCGGACTTTTCGTTAAATGTTTTATTTTGCAAGTTCAACAAGCTTGTCGTACTTAGCCTTAGCGTCAGCCTGAGCTTTTTCGAACAATTCTTTTGCTCTGTCCGGATTGGAGCGTGCAAGTGAATTGTAACGAACCTCACCCATGATGAAGTCCTCATAGCTTGCCTTAGGCTCTTTTGAGTCAAGCTGGAACGGATTCTTGCCCTCAAGAGCAAGTCTCGGGTCGTACCTGAATAAGTGCCAGTAGCCTGCTTCAACAGCCTTCTTTTCTTCGGTCTGAGCAATGCTCATTCCGCCCTTAATGCCATGGTTGATACAAGGAGCATAACCGATGATGAGTGACGGACCGTTATAGCTTTCAGCTTCAAGCATAGCTTTCAAGCACTGGTTGTAGTCAGCACCCTGAGCAATCTGTGCAACGTAAACGTAGCCGTAGCTCATTGCGATAGCCGCAAGGTCTTTCTTCTTAACAACCTTACCTGCAGCCGCAAACTGAGCAATTGCACCGGTAGGTGTCGATTTTGATGACTGACCGCCTGTATTTGAGTAAACTTCGGTATCGAATACCATCACGTTTACATCCTCACCGGATGCAAGAACATGATCCAATCCTCCGAAGCCGATATCGTATGCCCAGCCATCTCCGCCGAAGATCCATACTGATTTCTTGTTAAGGAAATCTTTATCTGCAAGAACATCCTTAGCTTCCTGAGAATTGATATTTGCAATTGCCTTGAGCAATTCATCTGTTGCAACACGGTTTGCTGTTCCGCAATCTTTTGTTTCGATAAACTTCTCAACAGCCGGCTTAATCTCTGCATTTTCAGTTGCAAGCTTTTCAAGCTTTTCGATGTTCTTTTCACGAATGGCTTTCTGTCCCAAGAACATACCGTAGCCGTATTCTGCGTTATCCTCAAACAGTGAGTTACCCCATGCCGGGCCTCTTCCGTCAGAATCTGTTGTGTAAGGTGTTGAAGGTGCGCTGCCGCCCCAGATTGAAGAACATCCTGTTGCGTTTGCGATATACATTCTGTCACCGAACAACTGTGTTATAAGCTTTGCGTAAGGTGTTTCACCACAACCTGCGCATGCGCCGGAGAATTCAAGATAAGGTGTTCTGAACTGTGAACCCTTAACTGTTGTAAGCGGGAATTTTTCAAGTACAGACGGCTTTGTTGCAAGCTTAATTCCGTAATCGAAGCCTTTCTGCTCATCAAGATTCATATCAAGCGGTGACATTGACAGAGCCTTTGTACCCTTAACTTCCGGGCACACATTTACGCATGAGCCGCAACCTGTACAGTCAAGCACTGAAATTGCCATGCCGTAGTAATATCCATCAAGCTGTTTCATCTTAACGTACTTAATTCCCTCAGGAGCATTTTTAAGCTCTTCTTCCGTAAGAACTACAGGACGAATACATGCATGAGGACATACATATGCACAAAGTCCGCACTGCAGACATGCATCGCCGTTCCATGTAGGAACATCGATTGCAATTCCTCTCTTTTCGTAAGCGGCAGAACCCAACGGAACTTCACCGTTTGCGTAAGGAACAAATGTTGATACCGGAAGTTGCATTCCGCGGAAGCCGTTAACCGGAACAAGTACATTGTTTACATAATCAACAAGCTTACCCTCGCCGTCATGCTTAACCGACAAATCTTCATCCTTTGCATCCTTCCATGATGCCGGAACCTCTACCTTAACAACCGCTTCTGCGCCTGCATCGATAGCGTCGTGATTCATCTTAACAATAGCGTCACCCTTCTTTGAATAAGAAGCTGTAGCCGCCTCCTTCATGTAACGGATAGCATCCTCAGCCGGAATAATATCTGCCAGCTTAAAGAATGCAGATTGAAGAACTGTGTTAATTCTGTTTCCGAGACCGATTTCCTTACCGATTTTAACACCGTCGATTGTGTAGAACTGAATGTTGTTTTCAGCAATATATCTCTTCACCTGACCCGGAAGGTGTGTTTCAAGCTCTTCCGCATTCCATGAGCAGTTCAAAAGGAACACTCCGCCAGGCTTAACATCCTGAACCATATCATACTGTCTGATGTATGAAGCCTTGTGACAAGCTACGAAATCAGCCTTGTTGATAAGGTAGGTTGATGTAATTTTTGCGTTACCGAAACGCAAGTGAGAAACTGTCAAGCCACCTGACTTCTTTGAGTCATAATCAAAGTAAGCCTGAACATTCATATCTGTGTGGTCACCGATAATCTTAACCGAGTTCTTGTTTGCACCTACCGTACCGTCGGCACCGAGACCCCAGAACTTACAGCTCTTGATCCCTTCAGGAGTTGTATTCGGATTTTCCTTAATTTCAAGCGAAAGATTTGTTACATCGTCGCAGATACCGATTGTAAAGTGCTTCTTTTCGGTATTCTTGAAAGCAGCGATAATTTGAGCCGGTGTTGTATCCTTTGAACCCAAGCCGAAACGTCCGCCGAATACCGGAATATTTGCAAACGATGTTCCGCAAAGAGCAGCTGTAACATCAAGATAAAGCGGTTCGCCTACAGAGCCTGCTTCCTTTGTTCTGTCAAGAACAACAATTCTCTTAACAGATGCCGGAATTGCTTCAACAAAATGCTTTACCGAGAAAGGTCTGTAAAGACGCACTTTAATCATGCCGACTTTTTCGCCGTTTGCGTTCAAGTAGTCAACAGTCTCGGAAATTGTATCGTTTACCGAGCCCATAGCCACGATAACGGTTTCGGCATCATTTGCGCCGTAGTAGTTAAAGAGCTTATAATCGGTTCCGATTTTTGCATTAACCTTGTCCATATACTGCTGTGTAAGCTCCGGAATTGCTTCATAATATTTGTTTGAAGCTTCCTTTGCCTGGAAGAAGATATCCGGGTTCTGAGCAGTACCTCTTTGTACCGGATGAGCCGGGTTCAATGCGCCCTGTCTGAAGTCGTTGATAGCTTCCCAATCAACCATTTCGGCAAGATCTGCGTAATCCCAGCAAGCTACTTTCTGATACTCATGGCTGGTTCTGAATCCGTCAAAGAAGTGCAGGAACGGAACCTTGCCCTTGATTGTTGTAAGATGTGCAACTGCGCCCAAATCCATAGCTTCCTGCGGATTTGTTGAAGCGAGCATTGCAAAACCTGTCTGACGGCAAGCCATAACGTCCTGATGGTCGCCGAAAATCGAAAGTGCGTGTGAAGCCAAGGCTCTTGCAGATACGTTAAATACGCAAGGCAGAAGCTCACCTGCAATTTTATACATGTTCGGTATCATCAAAAGAAGTCCCTGTGATGCTGTGTATGTTGTGGTAAGCGCACCTGCAGCGAGTGAACCGTGAACAGTACCCGAAGCACCTGCTTCCGACTGCATTTCCGTTACCTGTACGGTTCTGCCAAAGATGTTCTTTTGTCCTGCAGCAGCCCATTTGTCGGTAACCTCTGCCATGTTTGATGACGGGGTGATAGGATAGATAGCCGCCACGTCCGTAAACGCATAAGAAGCGTATGCGGCAGCGGTGTTACCATCCATGGTTTTCATTTTTCTTCCCATGAAAAATTTCCTCCTTTATTATGGTTCGGATTTATACAATCCTGTTTTAGCAAGAATTAATTAATAAAATCCATACATAATATATAATACCACTTTTTTATTTCAAAATCAATACCCTTTGCGATAAATTTGCAATATTCGGCATTTTTATGCATATTGTCAAAAAAATAAAAGTCCGTATGGTATAAGTAAGTTAAATATTGAAAATACTAACGGTAAATAACTTTAAAAGGAGAATACTTATGAGTAATAAAAACAGCGAGAGCGGTGTTTTCGGCGTTCTGCAAAGAGTGGGCAGAAGCTTTATGTTTCCGATAGCCCTCCTGCCGGTTGCGGGACTTTTGCTGGGAATAGGCTCTTCGCTTTCAAATCAAACGACGGTTGCAAAATACGGACTTGAGGCATTTTTGGGCGAGGGTACATTCTTATACGGTCTGCTCTGCATTTTTTCCGAGGTGGGAGGTGTCATTTTTGATAATCTGCCCATTATTTTTGCAATGGGAGTTGCCCTGGGAATGGCAAAAAAAGAAAAGGAAATCGCAACACTTTCCGCCGCCATCGCCTTTTTGGTAATGCATACCACAATTTCCGCACTCCTTACAATCACAGGCACTTCGGGAACCCGCGCGGACGGCGCCGTTGCCGATGTTCTCGGAATAACAACGCTTCAAATGGGAGTTTTCGGTGGAATTGTGGCAGGTCTCGGCGTTGCGGCACTGCATAATCGTTTTTACAAAATCGAGCTTCCGCAGATATTATCATTTTTCGGTGGAACACGCTTTATCCCGATTATTTCCACCCTGGTATATACTGTAGTCGGCGTTATTATGTATTTTTTCTGGCCGATTATACAAAGCGGAATTTATGCTCTGGGCGGTCTTGTTACCGGCGCGGGATATTTCGGAACTCTTATATACGGCTATATTGAAAGGGCGCTGATTCCGTTCGGTCTGCACCACGTGTTTTACCTGCCCTTTTGGCAGACCGGTCTCGGTGGAACAAGCATGATTGACGGCATTTCCGTCTCGGGCGCGCAAAATATATTCTTTGCCGAACTTGCCTCCCCGGATACTGTGCGTTTTTCGGTGGAAGCGGCAAGATTCATGACCGGGAAATTTCCTTTTATGATGTTCGGTCTCCCCGGCGCCGCGCTTGCCATGTACCGCTGTGCCAAGCCGGAAAAGAAAAAGCTTGTCGGCTCACTGCTGTTTTCCGCCGCGTTAACCTCCTTTCTTACCGGCATAACCGAACCTTTGGAATTCACATTCCTGTTTGTGGCTCCCACGCTGTATTACGGTATACATTGCGTGCTTGCCGGTCTTTCGTTCATGATAATGCACATATTAAATGTTGCGATAGGCATGACTTTTTCGGGAGGATTTATTGACTTTCTGCTGTTCGGCATCATGCAAGGACAGGAAAAGACTCACTGGCTTTATGTAATCCCCGTAGGTATAATCTACTTCTTTGTATATTACTTCCTGTTTAATTTCGCCATTAAAAAATTCAATATGACCACTCCCGGGCGTGAAGAAGGGGAGACAGAAACAAAGCTTTACACCAAACAGGATTACAAAAACAAAAAATCAGGCGACGGTTATGAACGTGCTTATATGATTTTGGAGGGATTGGGCGGCAAGGATAACATTGCGGATTTGGATTGCTGTGCCACCCGTCTGCGTGTAACGGTTAAGGATTCGGCAAAGGTGACGGATGCCACTCTAAAGCGGAGCGGCGCCTCCGGAGTTATAAAAAAAGGTAACGGCATACAGGTAATATACGGTCCCAAAGTAACCGTTATAAAATCACAAATAGAAGATATACTGTAATTTTTCGGGGGATGTAGAAACAAACCTTTTTACACCCCCCACCCCCTATTTTTATCTCCTCTTTTTACATATCATCATATAAGGGAGACGTGTAGCATGAATAAAGTAGAAATCTGCGGTGTGAACACTTCAAAACTTCCGGTGCTTTCAAAGCAGCGCAAAGAGGAGCTTTTTGTTAAAATCAAGCAAGGAGATAAAAGCGCAAGAGAGGAATTTATTCACGGAAATCTCAGGCTGGTGCTAAGCGTTATACAACGATTTTCCAACCGCGGCGAAAATGCGGATGACCTGTTTCAGGTCGGCTGTGTGGGGCTGATAAAAGCAATAGACAATTTTGATCTTTCGCAGAATGTGCAGTTTTCTACCTATGCCGTTCCGATGATCATCGGCGAAATCAGGCGGTATCTTCGGGATAACAATTCCATCCGCGTAAGCCGTTCACTTAAGGACATTGCATATAAGGCGCTATATGCAAAGGAAAGTCTCATAAATAAAAACTCAAAGGAGCCGACGGTTTCGGAAATAGCCGAAAAACTTAATATTTCAAAGGAAGATGTGGTTTTTGCTCTGGATGCAATCGCCGACCCGGTAAGTCTTTCAGAGCCGGTTTATCATGACGGCGGTGAGGCGATATACGTTATGGATCAGGTAAAGGATTCAAAAAATACCGACGAAAATTGGCTACGCGATATCGCCATTTCCGAGGCCATGAAGCATTTGGGTAAGCGTGAAAAGCACATTGTAAATCTGCGCTTTTTTGAGGGGAAAACACAAATGGAGGTTGCGGATGAAATAGGCATATCTCAAGCGCAAGTTTCGCGTCTGGAAAAAAGCGCACTCACTCATATGCGAAAATATGTGTAAAAAGGGAGATAAAAAATACCGATTTCGGAAGCCTGCCTTAAGACAGTAACTCATTGGCTCAATTTTAAATCACTGCAATGCCGACCGCTTTAAACTTCCTCTTTGACTGATTTGATATAGCCGTTTTACTAAATAACATCACCATAATAATCACAGAATTTTCAGTCATCGTCATGAACGAATAATGGCAATAAAATTCCCAAAAGCTATTGACATAAAGCCTTTTTTAAATATACTAACAATATCAAGAGGATATTCCTCTTTACGTACCTCGCTGATAGCCATGCGTGTAATAAGTAGGCTGTGATACATTCTGCCGATTTTGGCAGATGTATCACTTTTTTATATACAACAGCGAAACGGCACAGAATACGCTATGCCGTTTCAAAGAAAACTGCGTTACCTCTTTAGCAGTGTCCGCCTTACACGCAGTTTTTGTGTCCCCCCCTTTTATTTTTCACCTAAATAAATTTAATATTTCCTCTTTCGGCAAGCTTGACAAAAGCGAGGAATTTTTTTGTATCAAGTCATCCGCAAGATTTTGCTTCTTTTCCTGAAGCTTGATTATCTGCTCTTCGATAGTTCCCTTAACCGCAAGTTTTATCACATGTACGGCTTTCTGCTGACCTATGCGATACGCACGGTCGGATGCCTGATTTACCGCCGCCGGATTCCACCACGGGTCATAATGTATAACCATATCCGCACCGGTAAGGTTAAGTCCCGTACCTCCCGCCTTTAAAGAAATCAAAAATACATTTCGTTCTCCGGAATTAAACCTGTCCGCAAGCTCCGTTCTGAGCTGAGGCGGCGTAGCCCCGTCCAGATAAAAGGTCTCCGTTCCTGCTTTTTCAAGTCTTTCCCGTATTATCCCCAGCATAGAGGTAAACTGAGAAAAAATCAGTATTCTGTGCCCGGCATTTATTCCGTTTTGGACAAGTTCCTCAAGCAAAACCAGTTTCCCGCTGTCCTTGTCATAGTCCTCATCAATGAGCACGGGATGACAGCATATCTGCCTCAAACGCATCAGAAGAGACAAAATGCGCATGTTATCCCCGCTTTCCACAAGACCTCGAACCTCGTGTCTTGCCGCGGCAAGATATGCGGAATATATTTTTTTCTGTCCCCCATCCGGCTCGGCAAAGAAAGTGTTCTCGATTTTATCGGGAAGCTCGGGCAAAACGTCATATTTCATTCGCCGCAAAACGAACGGGCGTATCTTGTTTCTCAGCGCCGCCGCGGCGGATTCATCGTCATTTAATATCGGTTTTTCGTACC
>CAYMBZ010000064.1:0-7739 GCA_964388835.1 uncultured Lachnospiraceae bacterium | reverse complement strand
TGGTTAAACACAGAATCGCCGCAATAATTTTTTTCATAATCATTCTCCTTTCCCGTTTATGATATAAACTTGTATTTTAATTGTAACATTCGCATTTTGAAAACTCAATAGGGTAATCTGGACAAAAGGTGTGTTATCCCGCCATTTTTTCGAAACTCTGTTGCAAAATAAAATAAAAATAGTTAAAATAATATGGGCTATGTTTTGATTATAAATATGAAAGGATTTTCTTATGTTCGGATTTTTACGAAAGAAGCTTAACAGATATATTATTGTGACGATTATGTCGATAATTACAATTTCTTTTCTATCGCTTTATGCCGTCTTTCGCTATTCTCTGGAAAATGATTACATAGAAAAACAAGAAAATGTTCATAAGCAAATTGCGCGGCTTCTTGATATGAGAATAACCCAAATTGAAAACTCAATCGATATGTACATTTTCAAAACACAGCTCGGCAGTAATTTGCTCGATGATAAGAGTTTGAACGCAACCGCGGATTTTAAAACACTGAAAACCTATTCTCCTGATGTGAGCTATGCGATGATATATGATACCGAAATGAAGCTACGCTATTACAGCAGTTCTGTTCCGCTTACGGATTTTGACACCGTTCTTATCACTGATGAAACCCGCAAAATCCCATCAAAAAGCGGTTCCTTTTGGCAATGCGGATATATCAGAAAGACCTTCTCGCCAGATTCGATTGTTTTCAGCTGGATATACACAACTCCGATTTACTGCCGCGAAACCCTTGCCGGCTACATAAGCGTGGCTATCTTTGACCAGTGCTTTATTGATTTTTTTGATGACTTCCGCAATGATTACTGCGTAAGCGATTCTTTCTACCTTTCTTCCGAAAAAGGAAAGCAGAATTGCATAAAACAAATACTCTCAAAAGAAAATAAGTTAGATGAAAGCAATCTGTATTCTGTACTTAACAACGAGCACACCGAAACAAACCGTCCCGCCAAAATTTCCGCATACCCCCTATCACCGGACGGTATGAGGTTAATATGCGTACTGCGCAATTCCTATCCGAAAAATCTGTCGGATATTCTGCTTAAATGGATTCTCTCTGCATGGATTCTTTTAATGGTGCTGTGCGTATTTTCCTCATTTAAGGTAACCGAACACTTTATTGATGACCTTAATAATCTCACCTTAAAGGTTAAAAACTATACAAATTCCAAACAAAAGGAGCAGACACATGACCAAGATAATGATTGTTGATGATGAGCTTATTGTACGCAAATGCCTGCGTACAACGATTGATTGGGAGAAATATAACTGTTCTGTTGTTGCAGAGGCTTCCGATTGCAGAGAAGCTCTTGACATTTATAAAAAAACGCATCCGGATATTGTCATTACGGATATCGTCATGCCCTCTTCAAACGGTCTTGACCTAATAGCCGAAATCCGTGCGATAAGCTCGGAAACGGAGTTTATCATCTTAAGCGGATATGACCGTTTTGAATATGCGCAAACAGCAATGATTCACACTGTATCGGCATATCTTTTAAAACCGGTTGAAAACGAGGTGATTATAAGCGAGGTTGCAAAACTTCAAAAAAAGATAGATTTGCGCCGCCGTGCATACAGGAGCATCCCCGAGATCACCACCGTAAACAGAAACGATTTTCTGCTAAATTTGATAAATTCCGATGGAATCGATTCCGCATTTATCGATACTCTGTGTAAGCGCTACAGTATATCTCCTCCGTCGGACCGTTATTCGGTCGCAATTTTTCATATCGACGATGCCGGAAAAGCGTATGACAGCAAACAAGCATTTCTTCAACTTCGCGAAACGCTCAATTACTGTATAAGCATGTGCAAAGACCATGTTCTTTACACCTCCTGCAATAACAAAATTGTGCTTCTTTCGATATATGCCTCACATTCATCGGATATCTGTCGGCTTATCAAACAAATTCAGACACGCTACAAGGAAAACTACGACTACAACATTACCGCCGGCATAAGCGGAGTATTCAAAAATCTTGCAATTTTCAAGCGTGCATATCAACAGGCAATTTATGCGCTTGAACAAAGAGCCTCATTCGGCGCTGGAAGCATTATAGCATACACCGATATATCCTCATCACCTGATAATGCCGTTATTATACTTCATCAAGACAAAGTGAACGAAATTATCTCGCTGATATCTGACAAAAAAATCGAAAAAGCTGTCAGCATATTAAACGACTACTTCAATAATGTCCTGTCCCTAAAACGTGTAAACATTGCCATGGTTAGAAACAGCATACTTGAACTTGTGATTCTGCTTATTCATACTATGGTAAAAAACTCAAATACGATGCATGTGGTGTTCGGCAGGGACTTTCTTCCATCGGTTGAACTTCAATCAATGGAAAGTATTTTGGAAATAAAAATTTGGACGGTTTCCATACTGGAAAAAATTTCAGAATGTCAGGATTTGATAATGCCTGAGCGTTACAGCCCGGCACTGTCAAAAGCGATAATGTATATACGTGCAAATTACACGCAGAAAATCAAACTGGACGATATCGCAAACGAGATATTTGTCTCCTCCCGCTCACTGAGCCGCATGTTTCTTGCGGAAACGGGAAAATCCTGCGCAAATTATATAACGGAATACCGCATAAAAATCGCGCTTAATCTGCTTACCACCACTTCCTACAAGATATGCGATATCGCAACACTTGTGGGATACAGCGATGTCAAGCATTTTTATAAAATTTTCAAAAAAGTAACCGGGCATACACCCAAATTCTATCGCAAAGGAACGGAAGATACTAACTGATCAATCGGAGACGCATATGAAACTTTTTTTGGCAGAATACATCAAAAAACATTCAATAAAGCAGGTGCTCATACAGCTTATCCTGCTTTTTTCCGCGTTGACAATTGCGGTTTCAACAGCGATTTCTTCCATTTACATGTCCAAAATAGTGATTGATTCATATCTTACATCATATATGGAATCCGTTCACTCAAATTTTGAGAATATGCTTACAAATACACTCGCACAGATTAACCTGTCCTCCCTTAACATAACGACCTGACAGGATTTGTACAACGTTCTTCTTGACACAAAATTGGATAAAACTCAAAAAGAGGATTCGGTTAATCTGTATCTGAATGAATTTTTAAAAAATCACAACTTAATTTATGCCGTTGATATAGTTGCGGATAACGGTGAAATTTACCGCTGTTCCAAAAACGGTTTGGAGCTTCCGGAGCCGGAAAAGGATTTTCTTGACACAATAAAACCGTCCTCCCTTTCCGTAAATCCCCACCCGATTGCGGCAAACAACGAACATTACATCGCATTCGGCAACGATTTCAGAAATCACTTCAATCGCTATGAAGTAGGATATCTGGTTCTGTACATAAAGGAAAGTGAGCTCTACTCCGTTTATCAGGATTCTCTGATTTCGGACTCCACTTTTTTCATTTTGTCCGACGGTTACATTATTTCTCACAGTGATAAGTCTGCTATCGGCTCAGCGGTGTACATTCCGGGCGAGCTTTACAACGACGACAAGCTGTCTTTTTCACGCAATGCGCGCAACGTAATCGGCAAGCATAGGCTTCAGCTTCCCACTCTCAGCTCCGATATATCGATAATAACGATTATTTCGTCCGAAAGGCTGTACATGATTGTGAACAGATTAGAGCATTACACTTACTGCATCTTTATCCTGTCCATTCTCGTTGCCGTACTTATCGCATTTGTTTTTACTCAGAAACTGCTTAATCAATACGCGGTATTTAAAAAGAATATAGTTGAATTTACTCACGACCCGACCAAAAAAATTAAATTTAAGACTTCAAATGAGCTGTACGCGCTTGAAGAAAGTTTCAATGTTATGGTTAAAACCATTAACAGCCTTATCGAGCAGAACACAATAGCCAATGAACATAGACGTGACGCTGAAATACGCGCACTGCAGGCACATATAAACCCGCATTTTATCTACAATGCATTGGACGTAATCACCTGTCAGGCAAAGCTTGCCGGTCAGCCGGATATTGAAAAAACTTCCTATGCTCTTGCCTCATTTTTCCGGATAGGTCTCTCCTCCGGCGACCGCCTTATTACCTTAAAGCGTGAGCTTGAGCACATAAACAGTTACTTAACCGTTCAAAAAATGCGTTTTCCCGATATGTTCGAGCCTGAAATTGATATTCAGGAGGAGCTTATGGAATGTAAAATTTTAAAGGTTACGCTTCAGCCTCTTGTGGAAAATTGCATAAAACATGCTTTCCGCGGAATTTCATACAAGGGAATAATTAATATAAGCGGCATACGAAGCGCCGACGGTGATACAGTTATGATCACTGTGTCGGATAACGGTGTCGGGTTTTCTGAAAATCCCCTATCCATACATTTTGAATCCATTGATAGCGGGTACGGAATATATAACGTCCAGCAACGCTTAAAACTCGAATACGGCGACAGTTGCGGACTTTTCTACGAGATAAATGAAACCGGCGGAACAACAGTTACCGTTAAAATCAAGTACATACCTTGATTTACAAAATTACAAATAAAGCAAAGAAAATATAGGATGGACGTCAGAGTAAAATTTTTCAAAAAAATGTTGACAAACAAAAAAAACAGTGGTACAATAGAGAAAAAAATAAACCAATCATTCAAATGCTATGATGAAAAACAAGTAGAAATATTCAGCCGACCCGAGAGAGTTGCCGGGTGGTGCAAGGCAATGGCGGCGATATTATCGAATACATTTTCGGAGCAGCGCACCAAACAGGCTTTTCGCCCCAGTAGGCTGCGACGGCAGACACCCGTTACAGTGTCAGGGTATTACCGATTTTGAGTACCCGACGAGGCTGTTGCCGCGAGACAACAGTAAATTGAGGTGGTAACACGGGAATTATTCTCGTCCTCATAAATGAGGACGAGATTTTTTGTCCTTAAAAATATTTTTAAAGGGGGATTCAGTTATGATTCTGAAAATTTCTATGTTGGTTATCTTTTTTGCTGTAATGGTTGCGGTGGGGCTCTACTGCCGCAGACACTCAACGGATGTAAACGGCTTCGTTCTCGGCGGACGTTCCGTAGGTCCTTGGCTCACCGCGTTTGCATACGGTACTTCATATTTCTCGGCTGTTATATTTGTCGGATATGCCGGTCAGTTCGGCTGGAAATTCGGTATTGCCTCCACATGGATAGGCATTGGCAACGCTATTTTGGGTTCCTTACTGGCATGGGTTGTTTTGGGAAGAAGAACAAGACTTATGTCTCAGCACTTAAATACCGCTACTATGCCGGAATTCTTCGGCAAGCGTTATTCAAGTCCCGCACTTAAGATTGCGGCATCGGCCCTTGTTTTCGTATTTCTCATTCCTTATACCGCTTCGCTTTACAACGGTTTGTCACGTCTTTTTGATATGGCTTTCCCGAGTATCAACTATTCTACATGCGTAATCGTCATGGCAGTGCTTACCGGCATTTACGTTATCGCCGGAGGATATATGGCAACCGCAATTAACGATTTCATTCAGGGAATTATCATGCTGGGCGGCATAATTGCCGTTGTTGCGGCGGTTCTCTCCGCAAACGGCGGATTTATCGGCTCATTAAACGGGCTTGCTGCGATTGAAGCTGATGGTACCTCACCCGGCGCATTCAATTCATTCTTCGGTCCCGACCCGCTCAATTTGATGTTTGTTGTTATTCTTACATCCCTCGGTACCTGGGGACTTCCGCAGATGGTTCAAAAATTCTATGCTATAAAAAGTGAACATGATATTAATAAGGGTACAATAATTTCGACACTTTTCGCCCTTATAGTTGCCGGTGGATGCTATTTTCTCGGCGGTTTCGGCAGATTATTTTCTGACGACCTCGGCACCGGAGCAACTCCGAACGGCGGCTTTGATAATGTGGTTCCCACAATGCTTTCAAATCTGCCTGATATTCTGATTGCGATTGTTATCGTGCTTGTGCTTTCCGCATCAATGTCAACACTTTCATCCCTTGTGCTTGCATCCAGTTCAACTCTTACCCTTGACCTTATAAAGGGACACGTTGTAAAGGATATGTCTGAGAAAAAGCAGGTTTTGATTATGAGAGTTCTTATCGTTGTATTCATCGCAATTTCTGCATTTATTGCAATTAACAAGGACAAGCTTAGCGCAATTGCGGACATGATGGGAATTTCATGGGGCGCCTTGGCAGGTGCATTCCTTGCTCCTTTCCTCTACGGATTGTACTGGAAAAAGGCAACAAAAGCCTCGGTTTGGGTAAGCTTTATCTTCGGCGCGGGAATTATGGTTTTGAATATGATAAGCCGTTCATCTTTTCCGACGATTATGCAATCTCCGATTAACTGCGGCGTTTTGGCAATGCTCGGCGGTCTTGTAATCGTCCCGGTTGTAAGCGCATTTACAAAAAAACCGGATAATAAATCAATAGATGATTGCTTTGCTTGCTACGATACAAAAATTTTGGTCTCCGCAAAAGATTCACTCGGAGATAAATAAAATCTGTAAAAAAACCGATTTTGCAGATTGCAAAATCGGTTTTTTAGTCTTTCCTTAAAGCATATTCAAATATATTTTTTCAGCTCGCATGTAAGCTTTTCCGCCACTTTCTTATGCCCGTCCCGTGCCGGATGAAGAGACTCTGCTTGAATCCATCCTTTTGAGCTGATATACACTATTTCGGCTCCCTTTTCCGCATTGTAACTGTCTGTAAATTTCTTAAGTTCATCGGCACACCAGCCGCAAAACGCTCCGAGCACAAAAATCTTGGCACTTTCCTTCTCCCTAACCAAATCCAAAAAGCGCTTATATTCGTTAAAATATATCTCATTATTCTGAGCCCAGCGGTCGTTTGCCCGTAATTTATCACAATATAATCCGGATGATTTACCTCTGCCAAAGCTCCGCAATATGCAAAGTCAAAGGCTTCCTCAGCTTTCGGAACAGAACCGCTTCCGCCCCTTAAAAGACCTATTCCGCCGTAACCGGAAATAATCGGCTCCAACCCATAGGGAATTTCTTTTTTATGCATGAATTATTGTCAGCTCTATTTCATTTCCCTTTCGGTCAGCGGTTATATCCATACCGCCCACCTCGGGATTTCTGAGATAGAATTCTGCAAGTTTATCCTCTATAAGCTTCTGAATTGCGCGTTTTAAAGGCCTTGCTCCGTATTTCACGTCATAGCCCTCTTCCAAAATAAGCTCTTTCGCACCATCGGTAATTTCGATTTCGGCACCTTTTTGCTTCATTCTTCCGATTATGTCTTTAAGCAGAAGGTCTGTTATCTTGCGCAATTCCTCTTTGGTCAGCGCCTTAAAGGTAACAATTTCATCTATTCTGTTCAAAAATTCAGGTCTGAAATGCTCTTTTAAGCTCTTTTCAACATTACCTTTAAGTGTTAAGGCTCCATCCGAATTAAATCCGAGAGATTGAGCATTGAACTCAGAGCCCGCGTTTGTGGTCATGATAATCACGGTATTCTCAAAATTCACAATTTTACCATGGCTGTCCGCAACCCTGCCGTCATCCAAAATCTGCAAAAACAGATTAAATACCTCGGGGTGCGCCTTTTCGATTTCATCCAGCAAAATAACAGAATACGGCTTTCTTCTAACCTTTTCCGTCAATTGACCCGCTTCATCATATCCCACATATCCGGGGGGTGAACCGATTAGCTTTGAAACCGAGTGTTTTTCCATATATTCCGACATATCTATTCTGATAAGAGCATCCTCAT
>CAYMBZ010000063.1:0-7838 GCA_964388835.1 uncultured Lachnospiraceae bacterium | reverse complement strand
ATACTATACTATTATATCAAAAAAATACAATTTTGTAAATACAATTTTGAAAATTTATGGCAATAATTCACTAATAACCGTCGTATTGCCGTTTTTTTCGTCATTTTTCGCGGGATTCTCACTTGAAAAACCGAAATATTCGTCATAAATATCCCGTGCTACATACGCCGCATTTGCGCCTCGGTAACCATGTTCGATTACAACGCATACGGCGATTTCCGGGTCGTTAAAAGGCGCAAAGGATACAAACAGCGCATTATTTGAAGCCTTTTTGCTTATCTGCGCCGTACCGGTTTTTCCGCCCACGCTTATGGGATACCCGCTGAACACCTGTTTTGCGGAGCCTTCGTCCGCAACCCCCAGCATACCTTTTAAAACAGCATTAAGATTATCCTCGGAAATTTCCGCCGTCTGCAAAATTTCCGGTGCTCGTTCATATACCAAACTTCCGTCGGTAGTTGAATGAACGCTCTTTATAATATGCGTTTTATAACGCGTACCGCCGTTAGCTATTGCCGCGGTGTAATTTGCAAGTCCGATTGGTGTGAAAGCCGAATAAGACTGACCGATAGCGGTCTGTATGGTATCTCCACCAACCCATTTTTGGTCGGCGGCACTGTCATATAAGGTTTTCTTGTAGGTGGGACTTGAGACATTGCCGCTTACCTCTTCGGTAAGCTCGATACCTGTTTTTTTACCCAATCCCAGTTTTTTTGCATACTCATCTATCGCATCGATTCCGGTTCGTCTGCCTGCTTCATAAAAGAAGCAGTTACATGAATTTTCTATTGCCGTAGTAACGTTCTGCATGTCGTGAGTTTTGTGCTGTTCGGTCCAAATCCAGCATTTTGGCTGATAATCCTCAAAAAAGGTGTAAACACCGTCACATTTAATCTGCTCATTTACAGAAATTGCGCCGGTTCCGAGTGCCGCAATAGCTGTTAGCGGCTTAAAGGTTGAGCCCGGAGTATATGTGCCGCTTATTGCTCTGTTCCACAAAGGTTTTGCGTTATCCGCAAGAAGCTCGTTGTATTTTTCGGAAAAAGTTGCAGGGTCATAAGTCGGATAGGTTGCCAGCGCCAAAACGTCTCCGGTTTTTACATCGATAACAACTGCCGCACCGGAATCTGCATCTCCGCCCTTTTTGGTTTTGTCGGCACCCGATGCCGCAATTTGTTTAATATTTTTCTCTAAGGATTTTTCCGCTGCCAGCTGTAAATTACTGTCGATTGTGAGTACCACATAATTTCCCGGCTCTGCCGGCACATCAGTGTCATCTCCCAAAAGGTGTGAATCCTCGCCGTAATAAATGTTTTTACTTCCGTCTCTTCCCCTTAAGTATTCCTCGCAAATCTTTTCTATCCCCTGTTTGCCGACAAGGTCGCTCATTGCATAACCCTTATCCTTAAGTTCGTCGTATTCTTCTTTGTAGATTTTTCCTATTCTGCCCAAAATATGCGCCGCCAACTGACCTGAGGTATATTCGCGAAAATATTCTCGCATAACTTCCACTCCCTCAAATTCTCGGCTTCGCTCTTTGATTTTTGAAACCGCCGTGGCAGATACATCATCCGCAATGACGTATGGTGAATTTATGGAAAATCCCGACTTTTTAATCTCATATCGTAAACCTATAAGATGTCTTGAGGTTTCTGAATCGGTTTCCTCGGAAATTTTATACAGATTTTTGTAATATTCCAAAAGCTCTTCGGCACTCATTTCCGCATCGACATTTTTTATTTCGCTGAACCATTTGCTTTTTTCTTCCCCGTCCGAAAAAGTGTACTCATAGGGCATGTTTTGAGTAATCGGGAAAGTATCGGAAATTTCACATCCGTCCTCTTTTAAAATTTCAAAAAGCTTCAAAAGCATCGCATTAAAGTCCTCATCCGACATGCTTGTTTTTTGAAGCTTCACCGAATATCCTTTTCTGTTGGTTACCAAAACCTTTCCGTTACGGTCGGTAATCTCGCCTCTCGGCGCTTTTTGCGTTATATTCGCCGAGAGGCGCTGATCAGACAGGTTTTTGTAGCCCTCGCCGTTGATAATCTGCATATCGTATAACCTCCAAACGATTGCACCTATCATTAAAATCAAAACAATTTTTATAAAAATTAATCTACCCTTTGACACACTTTCACCTCCTAAAAGCCGGGAATTTTTCTCAAAACAAAGTAAAACAACTCCGAAATCGCCGTATTATAAAGAGCGGACGGAAGAATAATCCCTGTGAAACCATTCAAAAGTCCCCCATTTACAGTCTCAATATGAAACAAGCAGTATATCAGATTAACAGCTATGCTCATGATGAAAGCACAGAATACAAGAAACAATGCTTTTGAAGAAAAAAGCTTGTCACGAATTTCGTAGCATATAAGGGAAACCACCATAAAAAGAACAGTGTATGTAGCAAAGCCATGTCCCGAAAACGCGTCAAGCACGGCGCCCATAGCCGCTGAAATTACCGCAATACGCATACCGCTTTTTTCCGTCATCGCCCATGCTAAGCAAAGCGAAAAGGACAGTGCCGGAACCGCGCCGCCTATTTCGATATATTTTGCAAAGGAAATTTCGCATATGAAAACAATTACGCATAAAAGCGCATATTTTAAATTCTTAATCGCTCTCATTACTCAGTATCTCCCAAACTTTCACCGGTACCGCTGCGTGTTCCGGTTATTACCATTACCTCATAAAGCGCAGAAAAATCCACGCTCGGCTCAACTACGGCATAATCCAAATTCCCCGCGCTGTCCGAACGTATTTCCACTACCTTGCCGACGACTAAATCCGGCGGAAAAACACCGCCCAATCCAGATGTTACGAGAATATCACCCTTAATCAGATTTTTGTCGTTCGAAAGATATTCAAGTCGACATCTTTTATCCTGCGCAAGATTTGCATCTCCGCTTACCACTCCCACATCCTCTGTTCTTGACAGCTTAACACCGACAGAATCCGCGGAATTGATTACGGTTGAAACCTTCGCCCAATTTTTTCCGACCTCGGTAACTCGTCCCACAACTCCGAGATTTGTTACAACTATATCGTTTTCGCCGATTCCGACGCTTGAACCCTTATTCAGCATAACCGTATCGTACCAGCTGTTCGGCTCGTACGATACCACCCTTGCCGTAACGGTGCTGTAATCAGACATACTTCCGTCCTTAATGTCCAAAAGCTCTTTAAGTCGTCTGTTTTCGGTAATATAGTCCTCTTTGTTCTTGTTTTCCGCTTTTAAGGTGGTTAGCTCGGTTTTCAATATTTCTATCTGCCTTTCATATTCAGAGGCATTCGCCGCGGCAGATACAACTTTTCTGATCGGTGTTGTTATGTTATACACACCATCCAAAACAGGTGACATAACGGTATAAACAGCACGCCCCACAGGATTGTTTCCGAAATACGCCGCAAGCGATAATCCTGCCGTAACCGCTACTACAGCCAAAATAATTTTTAAATATTTTTTCTTTAGAAATGACATCGGTAAAACCTCACAAAATAATCTATCTGCGCGCCGCGGAAGAACGTCTGATTATATCTCCGTTTTCTATCGCCATACCGGTACCCAGTATCACGCAATCCAGCGGCTCATCGGCAATACGTACCGGAACTCCCAAAGCCGCGCCGATAGCCTTATCAATATTTCTGATAAGCGCACCTCCGCCGGTTACGGTTATCCCGTTCTCAAGAATATCCGCATTAAGCTCGGGCGGTGTAATTTCAAGTGTATCACGTATTTCTTCTATAATGTACATGATGTTTTCAGACATTGCTTCCCGCACTTCACTTGCGGATATGCGGATATTGTTAGGAAGACCTGTTATAACATCTCTCCCGCGAACCTCATAGTACCCCTCATCCGCATATGGCTGAGCGGAACCTATTGCAAGCTTAATTTCCTCAGCTGTTTTGTCTCCGATTGTAAGATTGTATTTTCTTTTTACATAATTCACAATAGCATTGTCAAATGCGCATCCTGCACTGCGCATGGAACGTGCGGCAACAACTCCCCCGAGAGCGACCACTGCCGCTTCACATGTACCTCCGCCAATATCAACAATCATGTGTCCCTCAGCTTTAAGAACTTCAATTCCCGCGCCCAATGCCGCTGCCATGGGCTCTTCGATAATTGTAACGCTTTTGGCCCCGGCAAGTGTTAGAGATTGAATTACGGCACGCTTTTCAACATCGGTAACACCCGACGGCACACAAACGGTAACTTTCGGTTTGAAAAGACCGCCTATTTTGCCGAGAGCGATTCCCAACAGCCGTTTGAGCATTGCCTCCGTAATCTCAAAATCCGCAATAACCCCGTCGCGAACCGGGCGGATTGCCACAATATTCTCCGGTGTTCTTCCGAGCATCTCATCTGCATCGTTTCCGACAGCAAGTACCTTTCCCGTATATTTATCAATCGCAACCACAGAGGGCTCGCGGATAACTATTCCTTTTCCACGTATATACAGCAGTGTGTTGGCAGTTCCCAAATCTATGCACACATCACTGCCAAAATCAAAAGCCTTGAGTTTCATCTACAATTCTCCTTCAACAAATCAATATCAAATTCTTTTTCCAAAATTTCCGCAAGACATGTTGCGGGAAGACCCACAACATTCAAATAGTCGCCCTCGATTTTATCCACCAAAAGGCTTCCCAATCCCTGTATTCCGTATGCGCCCGCCTTATCCATAGGCTCGCCGCTTTCAACATATCCGCGTATTTTTTCATCGGTAAGCTCTTTAAAATAAACCTTTGTTTCTTTCATTTTACATACGCTGTAAAGGTCGCGTGTGCGCATTACACAAATTCCCGTAAACACGCTGTGACATTTGCCCGAAAGACTTTTAAGCATCACAACAGCATCCTCGCTTGTCTTAGGCTTTCCCAAGATTTTTCCGTCGCACGCAACAACGGTATCCGCGGCGATTATCAATGCATCTTCAACGTCTTCCGCAACTGCGCTCGCCTTTAAAAGCGCAAGCTCCTGGACATATACTCCAACGGGAATACTGTCGGGATTTACCGAGCTTTCGTCCGCATTTGAAACCGCCACTTCAAATTTTAACCCAATATTGTTTAGAATTTCTTTTCTCCTCGGTGAACCCGAAGCCAAAATAATTTTTTTCATAATTTTACCTTTATTATATACATCTTTCAAAAATTTACTCAACTCCGCGGTAAAAATGTCCGCGGGTAAACGTGTTTTCAGCCGGAGTTTCCGCCGCTTTTCCCGAAAGCGCCGATTTATACATATTCACAATTTTTGTACACTCCTCCGGATTTTCAACCGTAAAGATTAGCCGCCATGCATCTGCTTTAAGTTTTTCCAAATCTTTTGGTTTATCCGCCATGAATATCGGCTTTGAATTTAAAAGTTCAAGAACGCAGCCCTCGTTACATTTTAACGGAAAATTTTCTCCCTTCCTATCGGTTATACTGTGGTTCATGCTGTGTTTTGCGCATTTTCCTAAAGCTCTTAGCGGGCAGTTTTCCATTGCCATAAGCGGAATTCTTCCGTATACGATAATTTCCTGTCCCTCCGAGATACCGGAAAGTTCCTTTAAATTCAGCTCCGGAGAAACCGTAACGCGGTATGTGTCCGAATAAACCTCACAGCTTGATTCATTAAAAATATTAAGTCTGAAATCACCGTAGCACTGTTTATCCGATGCGTGTTGTGCAATATTTGAAATCAAAACCGCGCTTGTTACAGGCTTTTCATACGCCCTGTCATCCCTCGGTATCGGCGGAAGCTTTGCAATAATTTCCGCATTTATCCCTTTTTGGGTGAGACTATTGGCAAGAGGCGTGTCCGCATATATAATGTCGATTCCCGCCTTTACGCAAGCTTTTGCCTGCGCTTCGTCGGCTACCTGTGCGGCAAGAATTGTTTCACCCGAAAACTCTTTTTTGCTCTTTTTGCGCGCCATGGATTTTACGGTGCTTCTTTCGGCATAGCTTTTGCATTTTAACTCAATCAGCTTATCCACCGCTCTTCTTCTTGCCGAGTTGATTTCAGAAACCGCAACGGCTGTTCCCTCCTCTAAATCAATCTCCGCACTTTTTGCAAAAAAAGGAGTTGCGCCGAGTTTAAGAAGCTGTTTATATAAGCGCTCATAATCCATCGGTCGATTTACCGCGGCTTCAACAACAGCATCGCTGTATGCATCGGCAAAATTTCCGTATTCATCCCACACAGCAATATGAAGCGGTTTTCCGCTCCTCATTTCGGCAGACATAAATATTTCGGTCTTTTTGAAATTAGCTTCCTCAGCGCAACATTTTTTTGCCTCTTCGGAAAATATGTTTTCCGATGCGTTTGCGGGATTTTCGTAGGTCATCATCCCACGTCCCGGTTTTGAATCAAAATAACCACAGGTAAATCCGCTTCTGGAAAAGGCATTGTACAGCTCATCCATATCGCTTTTTTGAACTTTTCGCGGCTCATCGATATACTTCCTGTATACGCCGCAAACAGCCGCGGTGTATTCCTTGCGCTTTAGCCTCCCCTCTATTTTAAGAGAGGTTACGCCCATATCCTTAAGCTCATCCAATCTTTCTATCATGCATAAATCTTTTGGGCTCAGCAAATATCCGCTATTTTCGTCAATCCTGTACGGCAATCTGCAAGGCTGTGCGCACATGCCACGATTTCCGCTTCTGCCGCCGATAATACTGCTCATAAGGCACTGCCCGGAATATGACATACAAATTGCGCCGTGAACAAAAACCTCGGTTTCAACACCCGATTCGGCACAAATTTTTCTTATAGCTTCCCTTGAAAGCTCACGCGCCAGTACCACACGTGAAAAACCTATCTTCTTCAGCTCTTTTGCAGCGTTTAAACCGGTTGCGGTCATTTGCGTGCTTGCATGTAACGGCAAATTTGGGAAAAGTCTGTGAACCTCACGCGCCATCCCGATATCCTGAATTATTACGGCATCCACACCTATTTCATACAGATTTCCTATGTAATCAATGAATTTTTTTATTTCGTTTTCTTTTATTAAAATATTTGCCGCAACGTGAAGTGCAGCGCCGCGCAAGTGGCAGTAATCCGCGGCTTTTTTTATTTCGTCGATATTGAAATTCACAGCACTTCTTCTTGCGGAAAATTCGCTTCCGCCTATATAAACGGCGTCTGCTCCGCTTTGAACTGCCGCACAAAGTGCAGAAAACGAGCCTGCCGGTGCCAGTAATTCCATTATTGCCATATCCTTTCATATCAGCTTTTTCGTCTAAAACTCCATTATAACTACATTATATAATAAATACCGCAAAAATCAACATGATTTGTGTTTCATTTTTGATACATTTTTTTTACATTTTCAGCATTCATGCCTATTTTTACAAAAAAACAACGTTTTTGTTTGACAACAGCGCTTAAATTTGATATAATGGTAGTGTTGTATGCACCCGTAGCTCAGTTGGATAGAGCAATAGCCTCCGACGCTATGTGCCGCTGGTTCGACTCCAGTCGGGTGTACCAAAAGTGGCAATCAAGCTTGCCTAAGATAAGAGATAATGGATAATAGTGAATAGATAAAAGATATTGCGTATTTCCGCCCCTTTTGCACTATTATCTGTTATCTCTTATTTATTATCTTACAGGAGAATTTCCAATAAAATACCAAGCTCCCGCAATCTAATAGCGAGAACTAAGGAGCCTTTTTCGCAAACTCGCAATGTTTTACACTCCGGTTCTTCTCCCCACTCCGTCATCTCCGCCCGAAGCGTACTCCAAAGGTTTCTCCCTCATGGAGAGGCTCCGCTGTAGGAGGTGGTGAGGGCATGAAAAGTAAATACCTCAAAAAAACAAGCCCGAGCGCAATGCC
>CAYMBZ010000062.1:0-8130 GCA_964388835.1 uncultured Lachnospiraceae bacterium | reverse complement strand
GTTATGGAGAAATCTTCTGAAATGTGTAACACATCATTGACAAACCTACATTTTTAAAAAAATATTCATAAAAATTTGAAAATTAAAATTAATGAAAAACTTCGAAAAATAGTTTATAATATATTTCTTCGGAGAAAACCGATGTAAAAGGTAAGACTGAAAACAGGCGTAAACGCAGATGTTTATGCCATCATCTCTTTAAAAGGAAGATGTTGGCTACGGATTATGTATTGCTTTTTAAAATTTATAACTTCTTACTCTATTGAATTTTTTTCAATACACTCAAACTATTCCGCTTGCTACGTCTCTTTGCGCTTTTGGCATTGTAACCGCTTTGAAAAAAAATCCGCACACATTCCCTCGGCTTACGAATATAAGGCGAGTTGTCGAAATTTTGCGCCTTTTACGTTGTAAACGACGAAACTTGTGACTTGTTTGACGCCGCAAAACCACAGGTTTAAAAGGGTTTCCATTTACAATTTTTCGTACTCTTTTTCGATCAAAAGTACAAATACAAAAAAACGTTCAGACATAATATCTGAACGCTTTTTTAGAAGTTTGCCCGTCTAAAGATTTCTTTCCACAAAAATCCCCCGCACACAAACGACCTTTACCGATTACAATTATATGCCATAAGTCAAAAGCATACAAGATGTTTAAGCAAAGGTTTGACGGGGTATATATTTGTATAAAAACTTTTTAGTCCGTGTAGCAAATGTGTCACCCAAAGAGGGCATAACCGCTTAATTCAACGATAAAAAGGCACAAAAAGTGTTTGCGGGAGTAAAATTTATTACTCTTGCGTAAGCGATTTGGTTGTTTTTACACCGCTTTTTTGCAAAAAACACAATATATTGGTGAATTTTCTCTTAAAAAGTCAATATCTTGTATTATGCATTGCATACAGCGGTTTTTAAAACGCCGTCCTCTATTTCTATAACGCCGAAAGTTCCACCATGCTTTATACTGCCGGGATTTAAGAGAATCGGCTTTTTTGTAATATCGTTTATGCTTTCATGGGTGTGACCAAACACGATACAATCACAACCCGTTTCCTCACCTTTTTTTCTCAAAGAATCATAGTCGGATTCATATTTAACATTATATCCGTGACCGTGTGTCAAGAGAATTTTATATCCGCAGGTCTCAAAAATTATATCGGACGGCTCGGAGGAAAAATCGCAGTTTCCCGGAACATATTTGAATTCGATTTCCGGAAACATCTTCTCTATCTCCCGGGCATCCCTTATATGGTCTCCCGCATGCAAAACCATATCCGCACCCACAATTCTGCGAATTGTCTGCGCGCATCCTTCCGTATATCCGTGAGAATCTGAAAAAACAAGTATTCGCAAAAAAATACACCTCCTGACAAACTTTTTTTAAATTATATCACTCCTCGCCGCGATTTTCCATAAATGTTGCCTAATTGTAATATAATTGTATAGAGCCTGTCGAACACTTGCCATTTTTCGACAATCCTTTTCGGCAAAATATCTGTACATGCGGTGATATAATATCCTAAAGAAAAATCACTTTGCGGCATAAAAGCCGCACTGCTTATAAATATGAAAGGATTCGAAAAAATATGAACATCATTGTATCAAAACTATCCAAAAACTCCGCTTTAAGTTCGGCGAAAAAAATAATGCTTAAAGGAGTTGCACTTGCCGCTCTTTCAAGGGTAAATATTTTCGGAATTTACCCGTTCGGGCTTGCATTTGCCGCAACCTTTTCTCACGAGCACGCTTATATTGCGCTTATATTTATGATGCTTGGAATGGCGGATAAAGGAATATATTCATTGAAATATATTTTGGCATTTTTAATTTATCATCTTCTTATATATATGAAGAAAACTCGTGACAGTATGGTAAAAGCCATTGCCGTAGGCGTTGCGGTTTTTATCGGCGGAACGGTGAGCTTTTTGTGGACAAAGGCGGGACTTATCGATTTGATTATGCTTTCAGCGGAGGCGGTTGCCTCTGGTGCGGTGTTTTATTTATTCGGCTTTATCGGGAAAAAAAATGATACGGCACATTTCGCGGAGCTTGTCACTTTGGGCGGAATTATCAGCGGAATTTTTGGCATTTCACTTCCCTACATAAACATTAATATTTCCGCGGCTTCGGCTATTTTTATATCCATGAGCATTGCTTACGCCTTTGAAGTACCGATTGCGGGATTTGCCGCGTGTGTTTTGGGATTTATGCTTAATATGCAGAGCGAAAGTTCTGTTTTTTATGCCGGAGCCTTTGCAATTTCCGGTATGCTCTCCTCAGCTTTGGCGGCTTGGGGTAAAATAGGCGCGGTCACGGGATTTTTATCCGGAATTGCGGTAAGTGTCCTCTATGGAGGGGGCTTTGCAGAAATTATGCCGATTGATATTTTTCTGCCGATTGTTCTTTTTGCCGTTATTCCCGATAAGTGGCACATGAAATTGACCGAACTTTTAAGTGCGGGATTTTATGCAAAAAATGAAGAAAATTCCGTAACGGCAAGAGTCAGCGGTAGGCTCAAAACAGTAGCAAAAGCGGTCTGTGATTTAGCGGACGGGGTAACACTTCTTCCCGACAAAACCGAGAAAAGCTCATTAATCCCAGAATCCTTTGATACCGTGTCATCAAGAGTGTGCACCGGGTGCCGCCTTGAGGGAAACTGCTGGGGAAAAGACTTAAAAAGAACCCGTGAAAATATGGAATCACTTTTGATGACAATAGAAAGAGACGGTTTTTGCGACTATACCAATCTCCCTATTTCATTTAAGCAGACATGCGTACGCTCGGAAAGTTTTTTATGCGAATTCAAACATTCATATGAACTTTACAAGCAGAATATTCTCTACAAAGGAGAAGCTATTATCGGGAGGGATATCATGGCAAAGCAGTATGAAGAAATTTCAAGAGCAATAGACATGCTTTCCCATGAAGTGGAAAACGGAAAAGAATGTGATCAGGAATTCGCAAAATTTTCTGCCCAAATAACTGTTGCTCATGAAGCAAAAGTAGGACAGGATGTATGCGGAGACACTATTTTACATTTTGAACATCAAGGAAAGTTTTTTGTAATCCTCTGTGACGGAATGGGTTCGGGCAACGAAGCAAAAACGGAAAGCGGCATGACAGCAAAGCTGTTCGCTCAATTTTTAAAGGCGGGTTTTGAAAAAACAACCGCTTTAAATATGATAAATTCCGCACTTGCATTAAAGGCTGACCGAGAAAGCTTTTCAACAGCGGATATATTGGAGATAGATCTTTCTTGCGGAAAAGCGGAGTTTTTGAAAATTGGAAGTGCCCAGAGCTTTATTAAAACCAAAAATAATATCGATGTCATTTCCTCAAAATCCCTACCGATAGGAATTTTGGAGAGTATCGAAGTCACCGCCGATGTACGGAACGTGGAAAACGGCGATATTATTCTAATGATTTCCGACGGAGTAGGTGAGGCGGGAATCGGCGTTTTGAAAAACGAATGGATAAAAAAAATGCTCTCTGCATACAGTGAAAGTGATGAACTGGCAAAACTTGTGATAGCCGGAGCAAAAGCAAAATCAATTTATTCCGACGATATGACCTGCGCCGTTATAAGAATTAATAAAAACAGGAGGGAAAGACATGAGTATACCTAATGAAATCACAGCAAAGATTATCGGAGATATAATTTCAAAAGGAATGAACCTTTGTGATGTTGATATAAAAAAAAGAATAAATTCCGCGGCACTTGATGAGTTATGTGCTATAGAAAATATCCTCGGATGCAGAGAAAGCCCCGAAGAAAAACTTTCTAAAATAGAAAAAATAATCAAAAATTCATAAATAGGCGAAATTTGAATTAAATCACAAAACTCGCAATTTTTCGCAAACCCTCTTTTTCTCTCTTCCCACTGCTTCTGCCCGGAGTACAAGTCCAAGCCTTCTCCTTTCCTAAATGAGGGTGCCAAGCCGTCAGGCTTGACGGAATTATACATGGGATAAATAGAAACGCGGACTTGTCCGCGGCCATGCCCGACGCTGTATCAATATACCGCGAGGATGAGATTTATTCGTAGCATACCTGTGATTTTACTATCACAGGTATGCTACGGGCTTTTTTTACATCCCCTCTTTTTCAGATTGCTTTTTTATAAGATACCCATCCCTCACTCCGCATTTTTTAATATGTATTTCCTCCGCACCCACATGCCTTGCGATGGTTTCTGTTACCACCAATCCCGCCGCCATGCTGTCATAACGATTTTTTAAAATATTTTTCATTACATGCTGAGGTGTCTCTTCTATAAAAGTAATAAGTCCCGAAATTCTGTCGGTTTTAATCACATCTATATTCTCCCGTCCATTTAAAAAACTGTAAAGCTTCGCGGCAGTTTTTGCCGTTCCGCCCATCATATAAAGCTTACCGCACTTTTTATCGAAATCCGATATTTTTTCTTCCGTATATTGCCTTATTCTTTCCCTGTCACATTTTCCGAAGTCTTTTTCCGGCATAATTAAATTTTTCACCTTTTTACATCCTATGGGATAGGAGGAGAATTTTTCTATTTCACCATCGCAAAAACTGAAAATCTGCGCGCTTCCGCCTCCCAAATCCGCTCCGATTCCGCTCTCTCTGCCGCAAAGAGTGCTCATAAGACCGTAAAAATCATATTTAGCCTCATCTTCTCCCGACAAAATATCTACCGTTACTCCCGTTTTTTCAAAAATTATCTTTTTTACCTCAGCGCTGTTCTTTAAAACGCGAAAAGCAAAGGTCGCCAGTGCAAAAACCTTGTTTTCCCCTGCCCTTTCCTTTAAAAACATTATACTTTTGCACAGCTTTTCCGTTCCCTCAAAGGTTAAAAATCCATTTTCGGTATCATTTATTATTTCCGAATTAATACCGGTATTTGATATTTTTTTTCCTCTGTCGTACATAACAAGTCTTATCGTATTTGAACCAATATCTATAATTCCGGTCATATTTTTTTCCTCCGTTTTATTAGTAAATTTTAAAACTCCGATAAATTATCAATTTTCTGCTAACCCCACTTCTTCTCTATCCTCCGCCGTAGGCGGTAGAAAGTAGATAAGAGAGAAGAGAGAGATCGAAACCTGTTTAAAAGCCTCAAAGTAGCGGCAACGTCAAGTATGCCTTATCAACTTCATCATTCACTATGCGCCTAGTCGAAACAATCCTTCTCCTTTTTGAGAGGGTGTCACCGAAAGGTGATGGATGAGGTGGAATATATAAAATAAAACACCTCATCAACCGGCAAAGCCGACAGCTTCCTCTTTAGGGAATCCTTGCAGGGCGGCGAAAATTGTCGTATAATCCGAAAAATGCTCCATTCAAAGTCCATCCTTGCCTAAATGAGGGGGGCAAACCGTGAGGCTTGACAGGAGAATACACAATGGTATTACTTTTTTTAATCTATCAAATCACTCTTCCCTCAAATTGAAACATTTAGTTATCTTTTACTGTTTTTATAAAACAAAAACATTCAAAATGCTTAACACATAATGAATGTTTTTCTCCCTTAATGACAGCCGCAGCCGCAATCCTCCCCATGATGATGCTCATGACCACAATCGCACTCATCCTCATCTGCTTCATAATATCCGAGAAAATCCGCTACCGTTGTTTCGGTTATTTCATTTTTCACAAAATCCTTTATATCCAGCTTTCCGTCCGCATACGCCCGCAAAATACATGACATCCCCTTATTTTTTGCATATTCCTGCGCATCATCTATGTTTCCGCCCTCGCAGTAATATTCCACAATACATCCGTTTACACGCAAATTGTATGCCACATCGTATGCCGCTCCCTCTGCGTTTTCCTCCGCATAAATAAGGCTTGCCGAAAGCTCTTCGTCCGTCATATCAACTCCGCCCGCCTCTAAGGCTTTGCAGAATTTTTCAATATTGAACCTACATTCCGAAATGTTCTCTCCGAATTTTCCCTCAGCAAAAACAACATCGCCGCTTACCGCACAGAATCCCTCTCGCCCGCTTTCAAGTTTCACTATCTTTTCAAGACCGAACAAATCCAGCGTTTTAAAAACATCTTTGTCTCCTACCGAAATTTCAAAATCATCCAGACCGTTTGCTATAATTGCCTCTGCACACAAAGCGGCAAGCTCCGCCTTTTTTAAAACATTATTTTCCCCGGCGGTAAATGCACAAATTTCATTTTTATTCAAAAAGCAGTATTTGCCCGAGTAAGTTTTAAGTTCCTCATACAAACTGTCGCTTTCCTCCACCTCGGAAAAACCAAAGGATGTCATAACCGACCAAAAAATATCATTTATTTCTTTTTTCTTTCCGCTTACCTTTACCATGTCTTATTCCTTTCTCCTCACGCTTTTTTTATAAGTTTTTGAACCCTTATATCACTTCCGACGAAATGAAGTATTTCAAAAGCTTCATAAATGCGTGAAGCAATCCTGTCGCTGTACCTTGAACTTATTCCTTTCATATTCATGTTTGTGCTTATTATTATTTTCTTTTTCAAAGAAATTCTTTCGTTGAGAATTTCATTTAAAAGCTGAACCGAAAAAGCGCTTAATACCTCAGTGCCCAAATCATCTATTATCAAAAGGTCAGCATCCTTTATCATATCCCTTTTATCCGCAAACTCATCACTCGGCTTTTTGCCGAATTTGTAATCCTCGTAGTCCGAAAAAAGTCCTGATGCTGAGGTATATATAACGGATTTTCCGACGTCCATCATTCTCTTTGCCACACATGATGAAAGAAATGTTTTTCCGAATCCGCATCCGCCGTAGAAAAACATATTTTTCGCTTCACTGTCCGTGCAAAAATCCACCGCCTTGTTATAAATTATTTTTATATTTTCCTTTTCCGTCATGTCAAGGCTTTCTATATACTTGTCGCTGTAATAGTCAAAGGAAAATTCTTCAAAATCATGAAGAATATCCTTCATATTTGACATGTCATATCTTAAATTTATTATTTTCTGAATAAAACAGGAACACTTTTTTGTATCCTCATAGCCTGTATCAAGGCACTTTTCACACTTATATTTTACTTCATTATAATCTTTCGGAATCGAATTTTCCTCAAGAATTTTGTTCTTTTTTTCATTAAGCTCCGCAAGATTTTTTTCAAATTCCGCGTTATATTCCGCACTTTTTGAGGGATTTTTTATTATTTTACCAAAATTTTCCATTCCAAGGCGGTTTATATTATCCTCAATCTCCTTAATTTGAGGAAACTCCTTATGCACCCGCTCAACCTCAGCATCCCGCCTTGCTCTTGCCGCAGTTCTTTCCTCGTCATACTCGCGCATAATTTTTTTCAGCGCCGTATCCATATACTGCATTTCCTCAAATCCTTTCCTTTTATTTTCTGAAATAGTCCGCTATTTCATCCTTTTTGGCAATTATTTCATTAAATCTTCTTATATATTCATAGGGCTCTTTAAAATTAACAACCCTTTCAATTCTGTCTCCCAAAACGATTTTTGAGGAACCTCCGCCCCCTATGGCAACTATCGTCTGCGCTTCCTCCATAATATTTATGTTATATGAGGACATATGATTTTCGTCGGAATATCCCACATTTTCAAGATTTCCCGAAATATTTTTCTGGCGGTACATATAATAAGGTGCTCTTCCCGTTTCTCTCATGCGCTTTTGGGTATATTCAAGCATTTTGTTCATTTCTTCATATCCTGTAAGACCGATACCTGAAAATCTCAACGCCGCGGCTCTTTTAACGCACATGGAATGAACCGTTATGTCCTCGGGATTAAATTTTATAACTTCTTCGAGGCTGTATTTAAAATCCTCAAAATTTTCTCCGGGAAGCCCCGCAATCAAATCGGTATTTATATTGTCAAATCCCGAATTCCGTGCAATTTTAAATGCTTCTTCAAACATTTTTACACTGTGCCGTCTACCTATTACTTCAAGAGTTTTTTCATTCATGGTCTGAGGATTTATGCTTATTCTGTTTACGCCGTACTTTTTCGAAAGCACCATTTTTTCTTTTGTTACGGTGTCCGGTCTGCCGGCTTCAAGAGTGAATTCCTCCAAATTTGAAAGTTCAATGTTTTCATATAAAGCTTTAAAAATCTTTTCAAGATTTTCCGTGGAAAGCGTTGTTGGAGTTCCTCCTCCTATATAAATAT
>CAYMBZ010000061.1:0-8368 GCA_964388835.1 uncultured Lachnospiraceae bacterium | reverse complement strand
GCCTCGGTCGGCACGAACGCCTCATGAAATAAAGGAGGGCATAATGATGAATTCAATAGAAATCATTAACGCTTTAACAAAAGACCAAATCAGAAACGACTTACCTGAGCTTGTTGTTGGTAACAACGTGAAAGTTTATCAGAGGGTTGTCGAGGGTAATCGTACAAGAACTCAGATGTTTGAGGGTACTATTATCAAAAAACAAGGCAGCGGTATCGGCGCTACATTTACCGTAAGACGTCTTTCCTACGGTGTTGGTGTTGAAAAAACATGGCCGGTTAACTCCCCTATCATTGAAAAAATCGAAGTTTCAAGAAAGGGTCGCGTAAGACGTGCAAGATTGTTCTATCTTCGTGACAGAGTCGGTAAAGCCGCTAAAGTTAAGGAAAGAATTTAACTTCCTTAAAAACAAATTAAGTTTAAGGGGCATTTTATGTGTCCCTTTTTGCTTGTTTGTTGATTTTGTTTTTCTATTGCGATATAATATAAGCATATTACATATTTGAATTCTATAAAAATTATGCTGATTAAATTTATCTTCTTCCGAAAATGAAGAACCGTTAAAAATCAGCTTAACGCCTTGCCCGCCCATCGGTAAGGACGTTTAAAGATGTTAAATACTTTTGTGGGCAGAAAGGCTATGGGAATCTTATGACAGACAATACTGAAAATCAAATCGAAACTGCGGTTAAGGAAACCAACAATACTTTTAACCTTTTTCACGAGGTTTGGGAATGGATTTACACAATCGTTATTGCTTTGGCGGTTGTTTTCCTGCTCAAAACGTTCATTTTCGATATCGTTCGTGTGGACGGTCCGTCCATGCATCCGACCCTTGTAAATAATGACAGACTTGTTATTACAAAGCTGGGCTATAAACCCGAGGCAGGAGATATAATCATTCTTGATTCCGCATACAAAAATCGTATGGAATACTACAGCGAGTATGAAGAGGAAAACGGTAAGGAACTTAATTTTCTCTCAAAAGCCGCGCTTTATATGAAGCTTCCGAAAGACCTTAAGCGCAGATATTACGTAAAACGAATTATCGGCATGCCGGGCGATACCGTTGATATCAAGGACGGTCAGATTGTCATAAACGGCACAGTTCTTGATGAACCTTACTATAAAGGGATTACAGGAATTACTGATTATTCGGTGTCCTACCCCGTTACCGTGGAAGATGGCTCTGTTTTTGTTATGGGAGACAATCGTCCCAACAGTAAGGACTCACGTTCTTCCGAACTGGGATTGGTTCCGATTGAGGCAATTGAGGGAAAATCACAGGTAAGAATTTGGCCGCTTAGTGCCATAGGTCTTACAAAATAAATTCCAAAGCTGCCAAAAATGCAATTCCGCTGATATGGCAGCTTCTGTTTCTAAAGGAGAAATATATGCAAAACTTACAATGGTATCCCGGGCATATGGCAAAAACCCGCCGCATGATAGAAGAAAACCTCAAAAGCATAGATGTCGTAGTTGAAATTCTTGATGCACGTATTCCCTTTTCGGGCAGAAATCCTAATTTTGACGATATTATATCACAAAAACCGCGGCTTGTGGTTATGAACAAATATGACCTTGCCGACAGCTCTGTTACCGACCGCTGGACGACATGGTACGGTAAAAAAGGTATAAAGGTTATTCCCATAAGCTGTGCAACAGGCATGGGCATAAATAAGATTGCACCCGCTTCCCGCGAGCTTATTCGCGATAAAATCGAACGTGCAAAGGAAAAGGGCATGAATCGCGGTGTTAAAATCATGATGGTAGGCATACCCAATGTCGGCAAATCAACGCTGATAAACCGTCTTGCCGGCAAGGCAAGCACCAAAACCGGTGATCGCCCCGGGGTTACCCGCGCAAAACAGTGGATAAGGCTAAAGGACGGCTTGGAACTTCTTGATACACCGGGTATTCTTCCACCAAAATTTGAAAATCAGCAAGTTGCGATAAACCTCGCATACACAGGAGCTATTCGTGACGAAATCATGGAGGTTGAACTGCTGGCTTATTCCCTGCTTGAAATTCTTCGCGATAGCTATCCCGATTTGCTCTGCGCGCGATATAAGCTTTCCGATATAACCGATATGCCGGGGCATGAAATTCTCGAATATATCGGCAAAAAGCGCGGATGCGTAATATCCGGCGGAGAAATCGACACCGAACGTGCCGCAAATATTTTGCTGGACGAGCTTCGCGGATGTAAAATCGGCAGAATAACACTGGAAACTCCGGAGGATATGTAATTTGAAAAGTAATACCAAATTCAGAATTGCGCTTTATATGGTCGTAGCTGCGGCAATTGCTCTTGTATATACCGCACGCATTCTTGCGGAAAAGGAACATAAACGCGCCCTTACCGACCTGTTTGATACCGTTTGTGAGCTTACCGTATATTCTCGCTCGGAAAAAGCACTTGACGAATGTCAGCTTTATCTCGAAAAAATCGATTCCGAACTTTCAGCAAGAGATTCATCAAGTGCGCTCAGCAGGATGAACGATGGCGAAAATGTTGTCCTTTCCGAGGATTCCTTGAGCCTTATCGAATTCGGCAAAAGCTTTACCGAAGAAAATCCCGATTATTTTTCCGTATACTTAAATCCCCTTGCAGAAGCGTGGGATATAAAGAATAATACCGGCTATATTCCGGATGTTGATACCGCCATATCTCTTTGCCGCAAAAAGCAATCAGTTGACCTCGGCGGATGCGCAAAGGGCTTTTTAACCGACAGGCTCGTTGAAATTTTAAAGAAAAACGGTATTTCTTCGGCACTTATCAATCTGGGCGGTAACGCATATGCTCTCGGCAAAAAGCCTACCGGCGAAAACTGGAAAATCGGAATTCAAAACCCACAAAAAACCGATGAAATTATCGGAATAGTGACAGCGGAAAACCTTTCTGTCGTAACGTCTGGAGATTATGAGCGTTTTTTTGAGCTTGACGGTGTGCGATACCATCACGTTTTCGACCCGAAAACCGGCTATCCGGCACAAAGCGGACTCCGCTCGGTTACGATAATTTCCGAAAATGCCGCCATTGCCGATGCGCTTTCAACCGCAATATTTGTTGCGGGAGAAGAGAAAGGCGAAGAGCTTTTAAATCAATACAATGTACGCGGCATTTTAATAAGCGATAACACTGTTTATTTTTCAAAATCACTTGAAAATATATTTAAGCAATTGGATTTTTCATATAAATACAAATTTATATACTGATTATAAAAACTACATGCGCACATCGCCGCATGTACTTTTTTTGCGGCAAAATCCCACTCATGCTAAAATTATAACTCACACATTCGGAAAAATTGCATATCCTGTAACATAGGGATTATCCCAATACAAAGAAAGGAAGTTTTTATATGAGCGAAAAATGCTGTGCACCGGAAAACGGCGGCTTTAAAGAAGCTGTTTGCATACACACCGATAAGGTTTATGACAGCTGCAGAGACAAGGATTGCCTTGAAAACATAAGAGTTTACTTAACCGCATGCGGTCAGGATGTTGTGGACAGAGCAATAAATGTAAAATGTACAAAGGCGGAAATTATCTGGGTATATTCCGATATAGAAGCGGTACCGTTTAATCGCGGTTTCTATTCGGTTGACCTAAAATACTTCTTCAAAATAACGTTGGCGGTATTTACAGGTCTGGGCAGACCGACCGAGGTGGAAGGTCTTGCAACATTCGATAAAAAGGTTATACTTTTCGGAAGCGAGGGCAACGCAAAAGTGTTCGCTTCAAAATATAAGCAAGATGCATTCGACGCGCAGATGTGGAAAAAAACAAACATGCCAAACGCGGTTGTTGAGGTTGTTGACCCAATCGCACTGGGTGCGAAGCTCAGCGATGTAAAAGACAATTGTTGCTGTGATGATGACTTTGACCTTGCCAGTGTGCCCGATTCCGTCAGCCGAGTATTTGATGACAGCTTGATATTGGGTGGCGAACAAAAGCGAGTATTTGTTTCAATCGGTATATTCTCAATTATAAGGCTGGAGCGCAGAGTAATGCTGTTAATTCCCGCATATGACTTCTGCGTACCGCAAAAAGAATGTATCGGTGCAACCGACGATAATCCTTGCGACCTTTTTGAGCGGATTTCATTCCCGGTTGATGAATTCTTTCCACCGGAGCGTTCCGATTTTGAAAACAACGATTCCGACAGTTGCGGTTGCGGCTGTAGCTAAAACAAAAGCGCTCCGAAGCAGGTTACAATGCCTGCTCGGAGCACAATATATTTAATTATTTTCCAGCTGTCCGAGACTTGCCGCTTTTAAATAAGCATTAATAAAGCCGTCTATATCGCCGTCCATAACGGCACCGATATTTCCAATTTCAAATCCCGTTCTGTGGTCCTTAACCAAATTGTAGGGGTGGAATACGTAAGAACGTATCTGGCTTCCCCATGCAATTTCTTTCTGTACACCCTTTATATCCTCGATTTTTTCCTTTTGTTGCTGTTCTGCAATTTCCGCAAGTTTAGCTTTCAACATTTTCATGGCATAATCCTTGTTTTGATGTTGTGAGCGCTGAGTTTGGCATGCCGTTACAATTCCCGTCGGGATATGCGTAATACGCACCGCAGAGTCGGTTTTGTTGATATGCTGACCGCCCGCACCGGATGAGCGGTATGTATCAATTTTCAAATCCTCCGGCTTGATATTGATTTCTATTTCATCATCAATTTCCGGCATAACTTCAATTGAAGCAAAGGATGTATGACGTCTGCCCGATGCATCAAAAGGAGAAATTCGAACAAGTCTGTGTACCCCTTTTTCGGATTTTAAATATCCGTAAGCGTTTATTCCGCTTACCGAAATAGTCGCACTCTTAATACCGGCTTCATCTCCCGGGAGAGTATCAATCACCTCAACGGCATAGCCGTTTTTCTGAGCATACATCTGATACATTCTGAGAAGCATTTCCGCCCAATCCTGTGCCTCTGTTCCGCCTGCACCTGCATGAAAAGTCATAATTGCGTTGCACTTGTCATAATTTCCGGACAGCAATGTTTCAAGTGTCATCTTTTCCGTTGCGGCTGTAATCGATTCCACTGTTTTTTTGATTTCATCAAGCATCGACTCATCATTTTCCTCGTTTGCAAGGTCAATCAAAACAATTGCATCTTCCCATGATGACTTTAAGCCCTCATATGCCGCCGCTTTATCCTTTAACTGCTTTATTTTTTGCAGAACCTTTTGGGAATTTTCCATGTCATCCCAAAAATCCGGAGCCGCCGCAAGATTTTCCAGCTCTTCAATCTGCTTTTTTGTTCCGGAAATATCCAATGAGAATTCAAGCTCATTAATTGCCTCTTCCAATCCTTGAAGCTCAAGCTTATATTGTTCGTATTCTAACATTATTTCAATCCTTTCCTAAAGGCTTCATTGCAACGACCGGCAGATTTGCCGGCAGCCATTACTTCATATTACTTTCCGCAGCAGTGCTTATATTTTTTACCCGAGCCGCATGGACATGGGTCATTTCTGCCGGGAACACGCTTTGCCGAGGTCGGTCTTTTACCCAAAGAACCGTCCGAACCGGTATCAAGCGGCTTCGCAACCTGAACACGCTTGATTTCCTGCTGAGGTCTCGGCCGAACAGCAAGAATATATCTGACAGTATCACGTCTGATTGATTCAAGCATACCTTCATAAAGCTCACTGCCCACATTTCTGTATTCGATTACCGGATCATGATTTCCATATGCACGCAAGCCAATCTCGCGCTTAACATGCTCCATCTCATCCAGATGATCCATCCAAAGCGTATCAACCACTCGAAGCATCACAACACGCTCGATTTCACGCATGTTTTCACCGAAGATTTCCGCCGTTTCATCATAACGCTTACGGGCAATTTCCAAAAGGCGCTCTTTTATCTCTTCTTTTGTGATTGTTTCGAGCTCACTGTCCAAAACGCCGAACTCGTCGCGAGTACACAGATACATCACCGCAAATTCGGTAAGACCGCGCAGATTCCACTGCTCCGGAATATCCGTAATTCCGATATAATCGTCAATCGCGGAATTTACAACCGCTTCAATCATGGATTGAATTGTTGCGGAGATATCTTCACCGTCCAAAACCGCCTGGCGCTGAGCGTAGATTATCTTTCTCTGCTCGTTCATTACCTCGTCATACTGAAGCACATGACGACGTGAATCAAAATGTCTGCTCTCAAGATTTTTCTGAGCATTTTCGATTGATTTGCTCAAAATTTTTGCTTCAATCGGCTCGTCCTCTTCAAGACCCAGTGTTTCAACCATGGATTTTACCCTGTCAGAACCGAATATACGCATAAGGTCATCCTCAAGGGATAAATAGAATTTGGAGCATCCCGGATCTCCCTGACGACCCGCACGTCCGCGCAGCTGGTTATCTATACGGCGTGATTCGTGTCGTTCCGTACCGATTATATAAAGACCGCCGGCATTTTTTACCTCTTCCTGCTCATCCTTGATTTCTTCCTTGAATTTATCGTTAAGTTCACGGAAAATACGTCTTGCTTCAAGAATTTCCTCATCATCAGTATCCGCAAAACCTGTTGCCTCAGCCATCAGCATTTCGATTTTTTCATCATTCATTGCCTCATCATCGGCTTTTTTTGCGATAAGACGTTTTTTAAGCTCATGCTTTGCCATGTATTCCGCGTTTCCGCCCAAAATAATATCGGTTCCGCGTCCTGCCATATTGGTTGCAATAGTAACGGCACCCTTTTTACCTGCCTGAGCAACGATTTCGGCTTCTTTTTCATGATATTTCGCATTCAGCACTTCATGCTTAATGCCCTCGCGTTTCAAAAGTGCTGACAAGACTTCCGATTTATCCACATTTACCGTTCCCACAAGCACGGGCTGACCCTTTTCGTTACATTCCTTAATTTTGCGGATAACTGCCATATATTTTCCGCGTTCTGTGCGGTAAACACTGTCATGCTCGTCAATTCTTGCAACAGGTCTGTTGGTGGGAACCTCCACACAATCAAGTCTATAGGTCTGCTGGAATTCCTCCTCTTCGGTAAGAGCGGTACCTGTCATACCCGAAAGCTTTTTATAAAGTCTGAAGTAATTCTGGAAAGTGATTGTAGCCAAAGTCTTTGACTCATTTTCCACCTTTACTCCCTCTTTTGCCTCAATCGCCTGATGCAATCCGTCGGAATAACGTCTGCCCGGCATAATTCTTCCGGTGAATTCATCAACAATCATAACCTCGTTGTTTTGAACCACATACTGCTGATCGCGATGCATAACGCCGTTTGCGTGAAGCGCCTGATTTACATGATGCTGAATTTTCATATTATCGGGGTCTGCAAGATTTTCTATTCCGAAATATTGCTCCGCTTTTTTGATGCCGCGATTCGTAAGAGTTGCTGTTTTTGCTTTTTCGTCAACAATATAGTCGCAATCCGCATCGTCACTGAGAACCTTTGTGTCCTCCTCAGTTACTACCATTTTGGATAATCCTTTTACAAGCTTATCCGCCGCGACATACAAGTCATTTGCTGCTTCTCCCGCTCCAGATATAATCAGAGGCGTCCTCGCTTCATCGATAAGAATGGAGTCAACCTCGTCCACAACCGCGTAATTATGACCTCTTTGAACCTGCTGTTCTTTGTAAATAACCATGTTATCACGCAGATAATCAAAGCCCATTTCGTTATTGGTTCCGTAAGTTACATCAGCAGCATAAGCCGTTCTTCTTTCATTGTTATCCATGTCATGGATAATAAGACCTACAGATATACCCAAAAATCTGTAAACCTTCCCCATCCATTCCGAGTCACGCTTTGCAAGGTAATCGTTAACGGTAACGATATGTACACCGTCACCGGTAAGTGCGTTAAGATATGCCGGAAGCGTAGACACCAAAGTCTTACCCTCGCCGGTTTTCATTTCCGCAATTCTTCCCTGATGTAGAATGATACCTCCGATAACCTGAACATAAAAGTGCTTCATTCCCAGAACTCTCCATGATGCCTCGCGCATAACCGCAAACGCTTCCGGAAGAAGCTCGTCCAAAGTTTCTCCGTTTTTATATCGATTTTTAAATTCCTCGGTTTTGGCTTTCAGTTCGTTGTCGGAAAGCGCCGACATTTCATCTTCAAGTGCCATAACCTTGTCAGCTATCGGCTTTATCCGCTTCAGTTCTCTTTCGGAATACGTGCCGAAAACTTTATCAAAAAGTCCCATATCTTCACCTCAAACTATTTTATTCCTTTAAAAATGTACATAACACAACTAATTATATACCCTATTATAACAGTATATCACAAAACTCAGAAAATTACTATACTTTTTTCTAATTTTTTCTAATTTTTTTCATATATAATAAATATTGGTAAGTATCATTCTCTTTAAATC
>CAYMBZ010000060.1:0-8376 GCA_964388835.1 uncultured Lachnospiraceae bacterium | reverse complement strand
GGTAATATTCAAGATTTTATTGTATAATTAGATATAGTCTGTATAGGGAGGTAAAATGATGAGTTCGGCGATGATATATTTGAGAAGTTTTTTTCAGGTGCTTAAGCTGACGGATCTTATAGATATATTTTTGATAGCGGTTATTGTTTATCAGCTTTTAAAGGTAATAAAGGAGACGCGTGCGGTACAGCTGGTTAAAGGAATAGCACTGCTGTTTTTTGCACTGCAAATAAGCAGTTGGGCACACCTTAACACTCTGAACTATTTGCTTAGGAACGCAATGCAGGTTGGAACATTTGCGGTTGTGGTAATTTTTCAGCCGGAGCTTAGAAGTCTTCTTGAAAAAATGGGGCGCTCCAAGGTGGGAAAGCTTATTGACATAACTTCGGGAAGTGCGGACAGGCGGGATTACACCGTTTCGGCAATTGCCCGCGCGGCGGCGAATATGGCAAAGACAAAGACCGGCGCATTAATCGTAATTGAACGCGAAACAAAGCTGGGCGATGTAATAAGGACCGGAACACTGATAGATGCCGAAGTCAGCACGGCGCTTTTGGAAAATATATTTGTTCCAAACACTCCTCTGCATGACGGAGCCGTTATAATTCGAGGGGAGAGGGTTCACACCGCCGGCTGTTTCCTGCCACTTACATCAAACGCAAATTTGTCGTTGGAGCTGGGAACAAGACACCGCGCGGCTCTCGGGATTTCGGAGGCGTCAGATGCGCTGGTTATTGTGGTCAGTGAAGAAACGGGAAAAATTTCAATTGCGATTAACGGAACGCTCACGCGGAATTTGACCGAGGCGACACTGAAAACCGCCCTGGGAAAAGCAATAGCAAAGGATAAGGAGAAAGAAAAAGTAAGATTTTGGAGGAGCGGAAAATGAAGATAAACAGAGACAGTAAGTTACTCCTGAAAATTTTATCGGCAGTTGCCGCCGTTATACTTTGGTTTGCGATTACCTACACCGAGGACCCGGTTATAAGCCATTATTTGGGCGATATAGATATAGTTTTTGAGGGTGAGGATGTTTTAAACGAAAGGGGAATAGTCGTCACCAATAAGGACAGCATGCCGCCGATATCGGCAGTTATCCGCGGAAAGAGAAGCAGTGTCATATCGTCTATAGGCTCGGTTTCCGCTTCTGCAAAAGTTTCCGGGATAACCGAGGCGGGAGAGACAGAAATAGAGCTGGAATATTTGTATCCCACATCTTCCGTGACGCTTGCATCGGGGAAAACGAAAAAAATTACCGTTAAAACCGAAAAAATTATATCGCGGAAAATTCCTATCCGAATAGAGACGGTAAATGATGATAAAAATACCGAATATATTGTCTGCGCGGAGAGCGGAGAAAAAATCGTTACGGTTAAGGGCGCGGAAAGCGATGTTTCCGGCATATCAGAGGCGAAAGTGACCGTGGATACGGCAAGCATAAGTAAAACGCATCGGCAATCGTATTTGTACAAATTCTACGATGATGACGGAGATGAAGTTTCGGAGGAAAATATTACCAACAAGAGTTTGGCGGCGGTATTGGTTGAAAACAAGGTTTACAAAAAAGTTGCGCTTCCGGTTAAGCTTGTACTGAATGAAAGTCTTGCAGCGGATTATGTGCTGAATGTAAAAAATCAAAACGTTACATCTGTAAGCGCGGGCGTTGATGATGGTGTAGAAATAACAGGTCTTACCGCGGTATACAATAATGAAAAGCCGGATGAAAAGAACCTTTGCAAGCTCAGCATAGAGGTGCCGGAGGGAGTGTATCTTCCGAAAAAATCATCCGAGGTGACGGCGGAATGTAGCCTTGTGCCCAAGGTTTTAAAGGAAATTGAAATAGCTGTTGAGGCTGAAAACGTTCCGGAGGGTAAAACGGTAAAAATCGTTCCGGAAAAAATAAAGGTAACGGCAAAGGGTGCAGAGGAAGCGATTACGTCTGACAAGCTTAAGGCAAGGATAAATGCGGAGAATTTAACCGAATATACCGAAACCGATGTTGAAGTTGAGTTTGAAACACAAGAAAATATACAAACGGTTGGCTCATATAGCGTAACCGCAATACTTGAATAACAGGAGAGAAAAAATGGCAGATATATTGGTAAGAGGACAGAGTACGGACGGAGCAATAAGAATATTTGTTGCGGTTACAACGGATATGGTGAATGATGCACAAAAAATTCACAACACTTTTCCGGTTGCAACGGCGGCACTGGGCAGAACGCTGACGGTAGCGGCGCTTATGGGGCAAGGGCTTAAAAACGAAACGGATTCCATAACTATACAGTTCCGCGGGGACGGCCCGCTGGGGAATATGGTTGCGGTTACCGATTATAAATCAAGAGTTCGCGGATATGTGGTAAATCCCTTTGTGGATTTGCCGCTTAACAGCGCGGGTAAGCTTGATGTGGGCGGCGCTGTGGGCAAGGGTCAGCTGAATGTTATCTACGATTTAAGCATGAAAGAACCTTATTCCGGGCAGGTGCCGATTATCTCGGGAGAAATTGCCGAGGATATGACTTATTATTTTGCGAAAAGCGACCAAATTCCGACGGCGATAGGTCTCGGCGTGCTGGTGGGACAGGATAACAAGGCGGTTACCGCGGGAGGTTTCATGATACAGCTTATGCCGGAGGCGACCGAGGAGGTTGCCGGCATTATTGAGGACAGAATGGCGGAAATTCCGTCCATAACCAAAATGCTCTCCGACGGAATGACGGCGGAGAATATACTTTTTTACCTTACAGAAGGCTTCAGCATGATAATGCAAAATGAAACGGTTATTCCTATGTACAAATGCAAATGCTCGCAAAAGAGAATGAGAAACGCTGTGATTTCGATAGGAAAACAGGAAATTAAGAAAATTATTGAAGAGGACGGAAAGTGCGAGGTGGAATGTCAATTCTGCAATAACAAGTACGTTTTCGGGAAAGCGGAGCTTGAGGAAATGTATAAAAAAGCAAGATAGCCGCATACGTACTTGCGGCAGTTAGCATTTTTTTAAAGTATGTTTGAAATTTTCGTTCCGAAGGTTTCGGGGTTTTTAGTGGAAATGTGTTTGGAGCGGAGAATGTTCGAATTATTATGCGCCTTTACCTAAAAGTAAGGCGCATTGTTCGATTGTGCTTTTTATGTTTGTACTTTTGAGCGACCCAAAGTACGAAAAGTCGCAAAGGGACACCCTTTGGAACCCGAAGTTTTGCGGCTTCAGACAAGCCGCAAAACTTCGACAACTCGCTTTACATGTGCAAGCTGAGGGGATATATGTGCGGAATTTTTTTCAAAGCGGTTGTAGGTCTGAAAGCACAAAGAGGGGTAGAAAACAGAATGTTTTGAGTGGGTTGAAAAAAATTCAGTGGCGCAGGAAGTTACAAAGGTTACACCCGCTTATGGGGCAAGTAATAGCCGGAGGTGGCAGGGTTATACCTGAAAGTGAAATATAACCCGCTATGCGGGTGAATATTTGTTGTGCCGATATAAAAATTTACGGCTGCAGCCTTTTTCTCATTCTTCTGATTTTATTTATATGTCTTTCAAAATCGCCGCCGTTTATCAGCTCGGCTATGACATATTGTTCCAAAGAGGGAACGGTACAGGAATAAAATCCTGCATTTTCGGAAAAACGTTCCATTATTTTATCCGGCAAAAGCATGTACCCTATACGTATGGAGGGCGCTATTGTTTTGGAAAAGGTATTCATATAAATTGTATGCCCGGATTGTTCAAGTGAAAATATTGTGTCCTCCGTCTTGGCAAAGCGCGAAAATTCCGAATCAAAATCGTCCTCGACGATAATTCCGCCTCGTTTTTCCGCCCAACGCACATATTCGTGCCGCTTTGAGGCGGAGGCGGTTATGCCGCTGGGGAAGCTGTTAAAAGGAGTTATATGCAAAACTTCTGCGCGTGTTCGCTCCAGCTCACATGTTTTTATTCCGTCCGCGCCCATCTCCAGCATATCGCAACGCGCACCGTTTGCCGCATACACTTTTCTTATTTTTTCATATGACGGATTTTCCAGGCCGTAAATTTTATTTCTTCCCAAAATCTGAACGATAAGGCTGTACAAATATTCCGCTCCGGCGCCTATCACTATATTTGACGACTTCACGTTAATGCCGCGGCTTCGGGCAAGATACGCGCTTACCGCACATCTAAGCTCCCGTACTCCGTAATTTGGGGATTTAATCAAAAGCCGCTCGCCGTATTCCGATAAAACCCTGCGAATTGTTTTTGAAAACACCGAAACGGGAAAATCCTCGCCCCCGCTTTTGTGCGTAACCTGCGGCAGTGCGATATCGCGAATATCCGAAACCGGGAAAAGACTGCTGTCTTTATACACCACAAAATAACCGCTTCTGAGCCGCGTCTCGATGTAACCCTCGTCGCATAAAATGCTGTATGCGTGTTCTACAGTTATCACACTACATTCGCATTGCTCGGCAAGCGTCCGCTTTGACGGGAGCTTGTCGCCGAAGCGGTAACTCCCGTTCACTATTTTTTCTCTGGTTTCCTTGTATATCCTAAGATATGCAAAATCGTTCTCTTTATTTTTCATTTGATTATATAATTTTATTTCTTTTTGGTGCTTTTTGTATTATCAAAATAGTATTATAATATATTTTATAATAAATGTCAAGGAGTGATGAATATGAAAGAAAAAAGAAGTACATTATGGCTGTGCATTACCGCAATGTTTATGGGAATAAATATCGTTATGAGCTCATTTGGAATACCCGTCCCGGGCGGTCATCTTTATTTAAATGATGCCTTTATCTGTACTGCGGCTATTATATTAGACCCTTTGGGCACATTTATCGTCGGCGGAATAGGTGCATTTTTGGGTGATTTCTTTTTCTACCCCGCGCCTATGTTTGTCTCCATCATAACCCATGGGCTTCAGGCGGTGGTGATTTCGCTGTTGAGCCGCAAAATCATGAAAAATAATCCAAAAGTAGCGGCACTTACGGGCGTTACTGTCGGTGCGGCTATAATGGTTGTAGGATATTCTTTGGGACGTGCGTTTATTTACAGCACACCGGAATTCGCGATTATTAAGCTCCCGTATCAAATAATTCAGGCAGTGGTGGGTGCTGTGTGTGGTATGATTTTGTGCTACGGCTGCGGCTTGAAAAAATCTTTGAAAATCGGAATAAGTATGATATAATGTAAGTATAATAAGAAGAGAAACTTTGAGGTGAAAAGTGCGTCCTCATGCGCCACATACTTTCAAGTAATGGGCAAAAGAGATTTCGGGAGTGACGCTCCGACCAAAGTTTTTCTTTTTTAATACTTTACAATCGGAATAAATGTAATGTGAGTACAGTAGAGATAGGTTATTTGAGACGGTCGATTTCGTGGCAACCACACGCCACCGATACGATAAGGGTAAATCTGAGCGATGGAGGAGAGTGCTGCGCCTGCCGAATAGCCAAAGGGGATTTCGTGTGCAATCTCTTTTATCTTTGGTGAAATTTTGAAAGTTGTACTTTTTTGAGCGCGTTACTGTAAGTGTGGCATAACGGCATTACTAAAATCAATGAGTCATAGAGCGGTCACATCATACAGTGTGGATTTTTTTATACAAAAAGAGCGGTTTACCCTCGCAGGCAACCACACTTTTTTATTTTGCAAAGCTCTCCAGCACTGTTTCCACTTCATTTAATTCAATGCCGAATGTATTTAATGTATATCCGATATCCTCCGATACCAGATATGCCTTATAACAGTCCTCATCATTCATCAAAACAGCGGATTTTCCGCAGATTTCGCTTTTTGCATATTCGCCGCCGTCAATTGCGAGGGTCAACTCTCCGGTATTCTTTGTTGTGATAACTTCGATTGATTTTTCGTTCTTTTCAAACGTGAATCTCCATTCATCACAGACAAGCTCATCTTCACGGGTTTCCATTTCCGCCGAATCAGGTGTTGTATTGATAAAGCCCTCCGGCAGAGATATTTCCTGTTCTATGTCTTTTCCTAGATATTCGATGTAATCGTCCTTTGCAACCGTCTTAAATTGCTTTGCGGGTTCTATAGCCATACGCATTGCCGCCGGCTCCGGCTCGTAGGCAAGTGCGTTTAAATTTATTTCGTTCGGCTTTTTTTCTTGTGTTTCGATTTGAACTTTAACATTTTCAGTGGTAGGCTTCGGTGTATTTTCCTGTACCGCCGGCGCCTTTTTTACGGGCGCGCCTTCTGCTTTTTTTGAAACGTCTTTTTTTGGTGCCGCCGCGCTTTTTACGGGCACATTTTCATCTGTTGAATCTGATTGCGCACCTTGCTTGGGCAGATTTTCCGCCGCCGTATGGGGAACTTCAATCGGAGAGGCAGTTCTTGTGATTATCTCTTCGGTTATCTTTTCACTGTCGCGAAAGTTATTATAAATATTTATGCCTGCAACGGTAAACGCAAGGCATGCCGCAAGAGCGGCAAATTCCGTTATTTTTCTCTGTGCGCTACGGTGAGGTTTTTCTTCGAGCTGCACCATAACGTGGTTGTATGCCTCTTTGGTATCGATGGAAGCGTTGGCATTTTTATATAAATCTTTAAACATCTTCATCTTCTCCCTCCATGTATTCCTTTAAAAGATTTCTGCCTCTGTGCAGGTGTGTTCTCACAGTAGCCTCATTAAGCTGTAAATATTTTGCTATCTGTGCAACCGATAAATCTTCATAGTAGAAAAGATGTATAACAGCTCTGTACTTTTGCGGCAGTTTTAAAACCGCAAAGTATACGTCACTTTCCTCTTCCGGCATTTTATCCGCAAGAGTTTCTTCAAGCGGCACGGTTTTTTTGAACCATGCGCTTGAAAATATATTTTTACTGCAATTTACGGTAACACGAATAAGCCAGGCTTTTACATGCTCTTCGCTTTCGAATTTTTTTGTGCTTTGCATATATTTCAAAAACACGTCGCTTGTAACATCCTCCGCATGGCTTATATCCTTGGTTTGAGATACCGCAAGCTTATAAATCATATTAAAATATTTTTCTATAATTTCATGCTTATATTCTTTTGTCTCAGGTATTGCTTTTTCCAAGCCGCGTTGCCTCCCTTTGCCATGTATTAATTCTTTTATCCTATACATTATATCAAATCCCAATTAATTTTTCAATAACTTTAATACATGGAAATATCTGAAACGGAGCGCCTAAAGGTCGGCACTTTGTAAGTTAAGAGGGGAGAACCCCTCTTAACCGCCTAAAAGGCTTAAATTAATCAACGTTTACGGTGTAATTGATTTTAATAGCTCCGTCCTCTGCTATAACTTCAGACTCGGCGATTTCGGCAAAGAAATCTGACGGAACGTAAGTTGTATCCTCGTCCAAAACCGGAGCGGCTGAAAGCTGTTGAGCCATCATCTTAGCTTTTTTATATGAATTTACGCCGATATTGAATTCCGCACCCATCTGAACGGTTCCGACAGCGATTGCCTTTCTTTCACCGTTCCATGTTACATCAAGACCGAGCTTTTCGCAGATTTTTCTTACCGGAAGCATTAATATTCCGTTGTTATCAATTATTTTTCCGTCGATTTTTTCGCCGTTTACAATGATTTCTTCAATCTTTGCTTCCTCTGCGGCATCTTCACTGCCCTGAACCTCTTCACCCAGAACAATAACTCTCTCTGCCGGAACAACTGCCGGTATGCTCATTGTCATGATGTCGGAATAAACAAGAATTCTTGCACCCTCTTTTATTTCGTCAAGCCCAACAATCTGTCTTGTAGCCAAAGGCATGAGGCGTGTTTCCTCACCGATTACGATTCTGTAGTTTCCGTCCCTTGACAAAACCACGGTGTTTCCGTTTTCATCTTCCGAAACGGTAGCTATTTCCGCATATATCGGCAGAGTAGCATCTTCCTCACCGTGCTTTATTACTATGTAACCGTAGCACTGCGGTGGCAAGCTTCTTGTCATAGCCGAATCCGCGATTAACGTTACGCTGTCCTCGGCATTGATGTCATCTTTTGATATCTTGTTTCCGTCCGCTGTTATAAACAGTGTATTTTCGTCAAAATTGATTACGGTTTCGCTGTTTCCGTCAGTTATAAGGAGCTGACCGTCCTCATTTGACGAAATTTTTCCGCCCAAAGTAACCTTTGAAGATTCTGCAGACACCTGCAAGGTTTCCGAAATTAACATAATATCGTTTGCCGCCTGTTCCTCTGCAAATACAGCACCGTTTGCCGACAACATTGCCGACGCCATGATAACAGATAAAATTTTTTTGTTCATAATTATTTCTCCTTTTGTTGTTTTTTGTTAAAGCATTTTCCGCTTTCATAATCAATACCTTTTAACCCTTTAAAATGTTTCAAAAAAAATAAAAAAATTTTATTTTTTTATATGAAACAAAAAAAATCCGCACCATAG